>NZ_PJCA01000033.1 GCF_002836355.1 Moritella sp. Urea-trap-13 | reverse complement strand
GACGTCTTTCGTCGTAGTCAGGCTGCGTATTCTACGCAAACCTATTTCGAAGTCAAGCACATATTTGCACTTTATTTCAGGAGGTTTAAAAGTAACTTTCGATACTGATAAACACCTTTACTTAGCGGCTGTTGCCGTGTCAGTGAGGTCGCATTATAGAGATCTTGACTTGCTTGGCAAGTTTTATATTACGTATTTATCCAGATAAACGTCGCTGTATGATAACCATGCAAATAAAGTATGTTAAGTGTAGGATAACTAAATTAAACGGGAAGGAAAGGTGATTATTAATACAATAACCACCTTATTATACTTACCGCTTTAATATTCTTGATACAAACAGCTTATTAAAGCTCTGCTTCATCAGATTTTATTTGGCGTATATATAAGTACACCGTATGTTTTGAGATATTCAATTTATCAGCAACCATATTGATCGCGTCTTTAATATCAAAAATACCTTGTTGGTGTAATGATATAACAATGTGTTTATTTTTAGCATTGTTGGCAATATCAGTACGGTTGTTAATATCTGTAATTGTTTCTTCTACAGAACGGTCAACTAACTCTTCAACTGTAGTCGCAAAATTCTCAGAAGATAATTCAGTTTCTCTTGCTTCGGGAGTAGGTAAAAGTTCTTGTACAAAATCAATGAACGACGCACCGATATTAATATTAATACAAATTAAACCAATTGTTCTTTCTGAACGGTTCTTGATTGCGATCGTCATAGAACGCATCATTTGGCCATCTTTAGTCTGCGTAAAATACGCCTTTGAAGATTGTTTGTTCTGTGCCGATATATCTTGTAGCATTTTAAGCGCTAAATCGGTGATTGGTGAACCTTCAACACGACCAGTATTAAAACCATTTTCAATTTTAATAACAGAACGGTCCATACTTTCTAATGAATGTAAAATCACTTCACATTGCTTACCAAATAAAGTAGCAATACCTTCGATTACCCCATCGTAAGATCTTAGAAGTCGATGATCTTCGTCTGTAAACGTATATGAATTCGTTAATTCATTCTCAATATTATCTAGTTCAAGTAGCACAACTATCCCTCGTCTATAGCTCGGCCCATGTGGGTCGCAAAATTAACACAGTTAAATATTAAAAACCTTGAGCCTGATTCCAGATATTATATTAAAATAAAATATCTACTCGATATTAATGACTATACTAACAGGCTGAATAAGTTACTTCATAGCCTGCTTTACATAAACATCAAAACGGTTTTTCTTAGTTTCAATAGCCATACTTGGTTCTGCATTGGCAATATATTCGGCATAATCAGGGCGTTTAACAACGACACGCTTAGTCGCGACGCGCATTGCCGGTTCAAACAAACCATCAGCATCTAAATCTGCACCAACTAATGATTGGAATACACGCATTTCTTTTTTCACCAGTGCTGATTTCTTCTTATGTGGATACATAGGGTCGAGATACACCACATCTGGCGAAATACCTAACGCTTCTAGTTCTGATAGGCTCGATGCAAATACTAATTTTAGTCGGGTTGTAATCCAGCCACCTATCTCTTCATCTTGTTCGGCACGCTTTAGACCATCTTCAAGTAATGCAGCAACAATAGGCGAACGCTCCAGCATTGTCACGTTACAGCCTAAAGACGCCAAAACAAATGCATCACGACCTAAACCGGCAGTGCCATCAAGTACTGACGGTGTCACACCTGCCTTTAAACCGACGGCTTTGGCAATAGCTTGCCCCTTACCACCACCAAATTTACGGCGATGATTCACAGCGCCACCAGCAAAATCAACATACACAGCGCCTAACTTTGGCTCATCAAGCTTAAATAGCTCAAGTCCCTTATCAGAATATAGCAATTGAAATTGAGCATCAGCGACAGGCTCAAGGGAGAACCCCCACTGTTTAGCAAGTGCTGCAATGTGATCAGAAAAAAGTGAATCTGTTGTGATTATTTGTATGCTGTTCATGTACGCCTGATACGGTTAGATGTAATTATTCGAGTTAGAATGCCTATATTAGCAAAAAATACGAATACAACCTAAATTCAGTGGATGATTAATGAAGATAGAGAGCGTAATTTAAAAAACGCTTTCATTTTGAGTGATAAACTCTAATAGCTCATGCAAAGGTATAGGACGGCATAATAAGAAGCCTTGGGTATAATCACATTGCTTCTCTTGTAAGTAACTCAATTGAGCCTGTGTTTCGACGCCTTCGGTGACGACTTTCATTCCCAAGTTATGAACAATAGTAATAATACCATCCAATAATAAATTATCCTGTTGGTTCTCTGGAATATTAATAATAAAGCTACGGTCAATTTTAACAATATCTGCAGGTAAGCTACGTAAATAGTTTAATGATGAATAACCCGTACCAAAATCATCAATCGCAATTTTAACACCTGCTTGCTTAAGTGCATTAATACGTTGCATATACTGACCGTCCATATCCATCAGTAAGCTTTCGGTGATCTCCATAGTTATCGAGCCATAAGGCAGATTATGCGAAGATATCACTTTTAACCATTCTGATGCTTGCATATCAACAGTCTTAAACTCTAGACTTGAACGGTTAATACTCATTTCAATATAAGGAAAACCAGCTTCATGTAATATTTTTAGATCACAACATGCTTGATCTAATACGTATTCACCTAATCCTTGAATCAATCCACCTTCTTCTGCTAGCGGAATAAATTCGGCAGGCGAAATAAACCCTCGTTCCTGATGATGCCAACGAACCAGCGCCTCCAACTTATCAACTTTACCGGTGATATTGTCAACAATCGGTTGATAATAAACATCTAAGCTACCGCACTTTATTGCTTCAGCTAATTCGACAACCGTTTGATGCTTTAGAATGGCAGCATCGCTTAAATCTTGTGTAAAAGTGACACATTGATTACGGCCTTTACGCTTAGCTTCAAATATTGCCTGTTCTGCACTTTGCATTAACGCTTCAACTGATATGCCATCTTCTGGATACATGGTAATACCCACAGAAGCGGTCACATAGCGCTGTTGATTTGACAGTTTATAAGCTTGTGCAAATACACCTTGCAACTGTTTCGCGTATACTTCGGCTTGGCGCTTATTGACTACTTCAGGAATGATAAAGGCGAATTCATCACCATCAATTCGAGCCAGAAAGTCATTATCTCGGCTACGGTATTTTAAACGCTCGGTGGTTTCTTTTAATAAGCGGTCTCCCGCCATAAAATCTTCGGAGTTATTTACCGATTTGAAATCATCAATATCAATGTAGAGAATGGCAAATTTCTGACCATTTACCGCTGATTTATCGATAACTTGGCGCACTTCAGCACTAAAATATTGACGATTCGGTAAACCCGTTAATCGATCAAAATTAGATTGGGTGATAATTTGTTGTTCGGTCTTCTTTTCTTCTGTCACATCACTGAAGACCGCAAAGAAATATTTAAGTTTACCGCGCTCTTTAATACTCGACAGCGTGACTTGCTGGGCAAATATATCGCCAGCACGATCACGGCTCCAAATAATGCCTTTCCATTCATTGTTACTTAACAAGGATTCAGAAATAGCATTATAAAATTGTTCATCATGTACGCCAGAACGCAATAAATCGTGTGTGCGCCCTATTGCATCTTCCGCGCTATAACCTGTGATAGTTTCAAACGCCGGGTTTACATCAATGATTTTTTCATTAGCGTCACATAACATGATGCCTTCGGCACTATGCCGGTACACACTTTCAATAATCGACAAACGTTGCTTATTATCTTGTTCTTCCGTGAGGTCTTGAATGGTATTAATGAAATACTGGATTTTGTTAATGTCATCTCTAACCGCGGTAACCGTTAACTTCGTCCATAACATGCTGCCATCACGATGACGGTAGCGTGCGTTAAGGGTAAAGTTATTCCGTTTATTGGCATATATTTCTTGATAGTATTCTTCAAACTGCTCTTTATCTTCATCAAAGTATAAGTTTAGGCTGCTAGTATCTAATGTGCCTCGCTCACGTAAACGATGAAAATCTTCCAATTCATAACCAAACATTTTACAGGCTTGTTTATTTACCCATTTTATTTCACGATTAGCATTCAGTTTGACTAACCCGACAGGTGTGGTAGCTAAAACAGTTTCAAGAATACGCTCTTGTGCAGATGCTCTTTTTCTGGTTAATTCTTCCGCCGTCATATCCTTACTGATGCAATCTAGACGATACACCTGGCCAGCTTCATCAACGATAGGATAAATATCACTTTGAATACGTTTTTCATTACCTTCTAAAGTCGTAATATTGAAGACACTGCGGACCGATGCTGTGGAATTAGATACAATCGCAGATTGAAAATCACGTAAGACCTTATGCTTATCGGCTTTATCAACTAAGGCTAACAGGGCATCAAGTTGATTAATTTCTTTAACGTTAGCCGTGTCAATAATACTCGCAGCTGAGTCTGAACATTCTAATCGGTCTTGATCTAAAAAATAACTCCAACTGCTTAGGCGGCCTTTGGCGATATTGTCTTCCAACCACATGGTATACGCACTCAATCCCGTAGGTATATCCGGCGTAATAGCAGTAACAGGTAACTTAGTTGTATGTTTTGGTTGGATCTCTTTTTCTAAGAAACCAGCAACTAGACGAATTAAGTTTAATTCGAGTTTATGTTGAGATAGTTTCCGAGGAAAAAATGCCGATAAGATACCAATAGGCCTTCCGCATGCATCGTTAAGGCGGATCCCCAAATATGCTTCAGCTTGCCATGTTTGTAATTGTGTTTGTTGTGGAAATCGAGATGCAAGATCTTGTTCATATTCCGCATAGCCATGATGATAAGCGGCAAAGCAAGGCATGGATTTAAAGTCGATAACAACATCAGAGTCAAAAACACCCTGTTGTAGACAAGACAAAATAGATAAGTCAAAAGTTTGAGGGCAAACAGTAGCAACATAAAGAGTGTCGACACGTAGTAAACTGGCTAAATTAGTCAAAAACAGATCGAGAGAATTAGCTTCCAGCAATTGTGTCGTATCAATGTTTATATCACTAAGTGTAAGAGTATTAACCATACATCCTTGTCCACGAATTCGATTAGTTTAGCTGCAGAATATTGATATCCTTTTCAATTATTACTACAGCTCATTGAGAACTATAGTAATACTTTAGCACTAAAAATAAAGTGGTAAATATCAGGTCAAGATAATACACAATTTACCACTCTTTTAAAATCAAAACCGAGCGATAACCGCTACAACCGATCAGTTCTAGCAAGTTATCGATTAGGTTAGCGAATACCTGAATGATTTAATAACGCGTAAGTACTTGGTTTACGTCCGCGGAATCGCACAAATAATGCCATAGGGGTATCACTACCACCGCGTTCAAGTATACAACTCATAAAGTCACGACCTGTTTCCGCATTAAATATGCCCTCTTCTTCAAAACGAGAAAATGCATCCGCAGAGAGTACTTCAGCCCATTTATAGCTGTAATAACCAGCCGCATAGCCACCAGCAAAGATATGTGAGAAGCCATTTTGGAAGCGATTAAACTCTGGCGCCGGTAGCACTGATACTTTTTCACGTACTGAATTGAGTACCGATTGAATATTCGAACCTTGCGCTGGGTTATATTCCATGTGCATACGGAAATCGAATAAACTAAATTCAATTTGACGCAGCATACCCATTGCCGAGTTAAAGTTTTTAGCCGCTAATAACTTATATAGCATCGTTTTTGGTAATGATTCATCCGTTTCATGATGACCAGAAATGAAGGCTAATGCCTCTTCTTGCCAACACCAGTTTTCCATAAACTGACTTGGTAACTCAACAGCATCCCAAGGCACACCGTTAATGCCAGATACTGCAGCAGGGATCACTTTCGTTAACATGTGATGTAAGCCATGACCAAATTCATGAAATAACGTTGTAACTTCATTATGAGTAAATAATGCAGGTTTATCGCCCACGGGTTTATTGAAGTTACAGGTTAAGTAAGCCACTGGCTTTTGAAGCTCACCATTCGCTTTAATACGATGGGTTAGGCAATCATTCATCCAAGCGCCGCCACGTTTATGTTCACGTGCATAGAGGTCAAGATAGAAGCTACCGCGTAATTCACCTTCTTCATCAAAGATCTCAAAGAAACGTACATCTCTATGCCAAGATTCAGCACCTAGCTCTTCGATAATGTTAAGTCCAAATAAACGTTTAACCACTTCAAACATGCCTTTAACAACACGGTCTTCAGGGAAGTATGGACGTAACTCTTCATCTGAAATGGTGTACTTCGCTTGTTTCAACTTTTCCGCATAGAATGTCAAATCCCACGCTTCGAGCTCTTTAGCCATAAAATTGTCTTTGGCGAATGTTTGAATTTCAGCGAGTTCAACTTCCGCTTGCGACACTGACTTATCTGCAAGGTCGGTTAAGAACTCAATAACTTGCTCTGGCGTTTCCGCCATTTTTGTCGCTAACGATTTTTCTGCAAAATTGGCAAAACCTAGCAACTCTGCAAGCTCGTGACGTAAAGCAATAATCTCAGCCATTATCGCAGAGTTATCCCACTTACCAGCATTGGGACCGACATCGGATGCGCGCGTACAAAATGCTTCATATACTTCACGACGTAATTCTCTATTTTCAGAATACATCATTACCGGTAAGTAACTTGGGAAGTCTAAGGTAAATAAGTAACCTGTTAATGACTTACTTTCTGCAGTTGCCTTCGCAGCGGCTTTTGCTGACTCAGGTAAACCGATAAGTAATGCTTCATCGGTGATCTCTTTTTGCCAACCTAACGTGGCATCCATCACATTATTACTAAATGTTGATGTTAATTGCGATAGACGTTTGCTGATCTCGCCATAACGTAGCTTGTCATTATCAATCAGATCGATCCCAGATAACCTAAAATCACGCAGCGCATTGGTGATCACTTTTTGTTGTGCTGTTGATAAAGTAGTGAACTCACTGCTGTCATGTAATTGCTGGTAAGCTAAAAATAACCCCTGGTTCTGTCCAACTTTAGTTGAATATTCAGACAACAATGGCAAGCAAGCATCATGTGCTTCTCGCAGATCATCACTGCTCACAACCGCATTCAAGTGACCAACAGGCGACCAAACACGACCTAACCTATCATCACTTTCTTCTAAAGGAGCCACTAAGTTAGCCCAAGTAACGGCATCGTCATTAGCTAATACGTTAACAATAACCGCTTCACAGTCAGCAATAGCTTGTGTTACTGCTGGCACGATATGCTCGGGTTTAATACTCGCGAACGGGGGCAAGCCTGTCATAGTCAAAAGTGGGTTAGTCATAGAGTCATCCTATTTATAATGATATTAATTAGTTAATGCGGCTATAAAATGATAATTTCAAGTATAGCGAGTAAATATAGACACGTGCTATTCAGTATTGATAGGTAAAAGTAATGACCGTGAATGGCTTTACCTACTAATAATATCTCTCAATTCAGTTTAAACTGTGTAATTAACTTTATTACAAAACAACAGCATGAACTTAGTCATATAATAAGCTCATCTTCTCAATTAAGGACTATGAATATGTCACAGCATTTTGATTATATTGCCATTGGTGGTGGTAGCGGCGGTATTGCATCTGCAAACAGAGCCTCAATGTACGGTAAAAAAGTTGCCATCATCGAAGCGAATGCGCTAGGTGGTACTTGTGTGAATGTTGGTTGCGTACCGAAAAAAGTAATGTGGCACGGCGCTCAAATCGCAGAAGCAATGCACCTTTATGCAAAAGACTATGGCTTTGATGTAGAAAACAGAGGCCTTGATTGGGGTAAATTAGTCGCGGCACGTGAAGCGTATATTAGCCGTATTCATACTTCTTATGACAATGTACTTGGTAATAACAAGGTGATAGTGATCAAAGGCTTCGCGACTTTTGAAGACAAAAATACAGTCAAAGTAAACGGCGAAACATACACGGCTGATCATATCCTGATTGCAACAGGTGGCGCACCAACCATTCCAAATGTACCAGGTGCAGAACACGGCATCGATTCAAATGGTTTCTTTGAACTGACAGAACAACCAAAACGCGTTGCTGTTATCGGCGCTGGTTATATTGCCGTTGAATTAGCGGGTGTATTACACGGTCTAGGCAGCGAAACACACCTGTTCGTGCGTAAAGAATCGCCACTGCGTAGCTTTGATCCTATGGTAATTGATACGCTTGTTGATGTAATGAATACCGAAGGTCCTACATTACACACGAACTCAGTACCAAAAGAAGTAGTAAAAGAAGCTGATGGCTCTATCACGCTGCACCTTGAGAACGGTGAATCACAAAATGTTGATACACTAATCTGGGCTATTGGTCGTCACCCTTCGACAGACAAGATTAACCTTGCTGCTACCGGTGTTGAAACAAATGACCGTGGTTACATCAAAGTAGATGAATTTCAAAACACCAACGTTGATGGTATCTACTGTGTTGGTGACATCATGGAAGGTGGTGTTGAATTGACTCCTGTAGCTATTAAAGCAGGTCGTCAATTATCAGAACGTCTGTTTAACGGTAAAACAACGGCTAAAATGGATTACACACTGATCCCAACAGTTGTGTTTAGCCACCCGCCAATTGGTACAATCGGTTTAACTGAACCAGAAGCGATTGCACAATATGGTGAAGAAAACGTAAAAGTATACCAGTCTGGCTTTACTGCTATGTATACAGCGATCACGTCAAACCGCCAACCTTGTAAAATGAAGCTAGTTTGCGCTGGTGAAAATGAAACGGTTGTAGGTCTACACGGTATTGGTTTTGCTGTAGACGAAATGATCCAAGGTTTTGGTGTTGCGATGAAAATGGGCGCAACAAAAGCTGATTTCGATAGTGTTGTAGCTATCCATCCAACGGGCTCAGAAGAATTCGTTACTATGCGCTAAACTAAGCGTCTATTCTGATGTGCACAACGATCATGTGCACATCAATTTCTCCCTTTAATTTCAACAATCCCTTCGATCTAACTATGTAGATCACGAAACGCCTGTTTAATTGTTAAATACACAATCAAAATACTTAACATTAACGCAACAACTAGTTATATTGTTGATGCCTTATCATTAGGCACTTACCCATACTTCGACGCTAGCGACGCCTAACCATATTGATAAGGATATTTTTATGGGCACATTATTGCAGCCAATCACCTACTTGATTAGCCGGTTATCATTCCAGAAAAAATTTGGTTTAGTGATTTTATTGCTTACTACACCCATTGTATTTTTCTCATCGACCATTATCTCGCAAACACAAAAAGATATCGCTTTTGCAGAGTCTGAATTGCAAGGTTATGAATTACTTCAAGCCCTACCTGAAGTCGCGAACAAACTTATTGAATATCGCCATTTATTAAGCCTCGAAGTCGCAGAACTCGGCCCTGGTGATGAAAACATAGATCAAGCGCAAACCCTCGCAGAAAATACTTTTAATCAATATTACCGTGCTTATACTGCCGCGACAGGCTCACAACTATCTGCGTTTGATAAAATCACTATTGATTGGCAGCAGTTAAAAGCGGACAGTGATTTTTTATTACCGGAAGAAATTTTTTACGCGGTTGATTTAATGCTAGAAAACCTGCGTATTGGTACGCGTGAAATCAATAGCGAAAGCAAGCTATTATTTGATTCACACCTTAGCAGTTATTACCTCATTAATTTGACGCAAACCCAGCTGCCTAGATTACTCGACTTTACTTATCAAGTAACAGACAAGGCTGCAGAAACAGCTGCATTTTCCACGTTTACCGCCACCAGCTTTGATGATTTAAGTCGCCGTATCGACCAGCTCAACATTATATTTTCCGCCACGAATAATAATGTGAAAGCGCTCCTAGCAATCAACCCAAGCTATAGTGATATTTTAACGGCACCACTTAATCAGATCAAAACAACGATGGCGACACTCGATGATTTATTGGATCGCCAATTAATTAATACCGTTTCTGCCGAGATTAAAATTGACCCAAATACCCTCTATCGTTTCGGTGATGAGTTACAAGTCAACATTACACATTTATACGAAGTGGCTTTTAATACCTTAGGTAATGAAATCACTGTTCGTTTGAATGAGAAAAATAATGAGCTGAATGTCTTCTACGCGATCCTCATTATCTTATTCGTGGTTTGTGTGGTGATCTTGTTAAGTATTTATATCTCGCTAACAGAAACCATCCGCAGTATTAGCCGAGTTGCGCAGAATGTATCTAATGGTGATCTCTCCGAGAATGTAAAAATTATTAGTAGTGACGAACTGGCTATTATTGCCCAACACTTTAACAGCACCATTGATGGCATGCGCACGTTAGTCAAACAACTCAATAGCAGTGCTGTGGATGTGCATAGCTCGGTACAAGACATTACCGATAAGACCAATTCAGCTGAGACCACCATCACAGCACAACAAACAGAAACTCACCAAATTGCAGCAGCAATCAAACTCATGGCAGTGACGTCCACTGACATGGCCGCTAATGCTAATGACGCGACCAGCGCAACCCATGATGCAGAACGCGCGGTATTAGAAGGCAAACAAGTCGTTGATCAAACCATTATCGCCATTAACGCTATTGCCTCTGAGGTTGAAACATCGAGCGCTACAATTCAAAAACTGGAAAATCATTGTGCCGATATTGGTGGTGTTGTCGAAGTGATCAGAAGTATTGCCGATCAAACTAACTTACTCGCACTCAATGCCGCCATCGAAGCAGCCAGAGCCGGTGAGCAGGGTCGAGGTTTTGCCGTAGTCGCCGATGAAGTGAGAACACTCGCCAGCCGAACTCAACAATCAACCAATGAAATTCAAGTAATGATTGAGCGGGTACAATCAGGCGCAAAAGAATCGGTTAAAGTCATGGCAATAGGCAGAGAGCAAGCCAACATGGGTGTGATGCAAGCGAAAGAGGCCTCAAATACGTTTGAAGCCATCACCTCCTCTGTCGATAAGATAGTCGCTATTAACGATCAGATTGCCAGCGCGATTGAAGAGCAAAGCCTTGCTGCTGCAGAAATTGAACGTAATGTCAGTAATGTTTCTGCAGGCGCAGACTCTGCACGCTCCGTAGCAACAGGGGCAACGCAATCAGCCCATAACCTGCTAACCGTGGCAGATAAGTTAACTGAAGTTGCCGAAGAGTATGCGTTTTAGTCCTTAGGGTTAAAACATGACATTAAGGACGGAGTGGCTTACACGGATATTATCGTGTTAAGCCACTCATTAATTATTTGAATATCAGTTAACCGCATGAAACACTAGATCTGAATAAATTTGCCGATTACACTGCTAACACGCATTTACCCCCTCTCAAAATTGGTACTCATGAAAAATCAAAAGAAAGCCATGCTGTTCGGTTTGATAACCGTATTACTCTGGTCCACGGTAGCCTCTGCATTCAAAATTACGCTGAGTCATTTTGAACCGATTCAAATGGTATTGATTGCCTCACTGACCAGTATTGTGTTACTTACCGGGATCGCCTTTCAACAGAAAAAAATGCACCTGCTTAAACAATATTTTGTGAAACAGCCATTATTCTATTTAACACTTGGGGTCATTAACCCGTTTCTGTATTACTTAGTGTTATTTAAAGCTTATGACTTACTGCCTGCCTCACAAGCACAGGCGCTAAACTACACTTGGGCCATCACCTTAACACTATTATCAGTGCCATTTTTAGGCCAAAAGATCCGGAAAAAAGACTGGGTAGCCATTTTATTCAGCTATACCGGTGCACTAATCATTGCCACTAAAGGCGATTTATTAGGGCTTAACTTTGAGAGTCCACTGGGGGTTACATTTGCGCTATTAAGTACCATTATTTGGGCGAGTTATTGGATCATTAATGCCAAGAATAATAATGACCCTATTGTTAGCTTATTACTGGGATTTTTATTAAGCTTGCCCTTTACCCTCATAGCTACCGCGTTACTTGCTGATTTCAACTTCAACTCTTTAGAAGGTATATTAGGGGCTGTTTATATCGGTTTATTTGAGATGGGTATTTCATTTGTATTATGGTTAATGGCGATTAAGTTAGCCACGAATACCGCACAGGTCAGTAATTTAATCTTCATCTCGCCGTTTATCTCACTGTTCTTACTCAGCGCAATCGTTGGTGAAGAGATCCATCCTTCAACTTTTGTCGGTTTAGTGACAATTATCGTTGGACTGGTTATCCAGCAAATCAACTGGCGTAATAAACGTCGTGTCGCGACAGCCAAATAATAACAATATTCTTAACCTGCTACTCTTCACCTTCTACTCTTTACTTTCGAAATGGGTGGCTGCTCACCAAGCTAAACTAAAATCAGCCACCAGCAAAGTCAAATAAAGCCGTAAATAATGATTTAATCACGATATAATTACTTAAAATATCACAATCCCCATTACCTCCTCTTGCATATCTAAAGCCTAACAGGTTAATGTTTCAGTACTCTCTCTTTCTATAACCAGAACATGCTCCTATAAAACGCAGAATAGCGCGTCAGGTTACATGACAAATCGGACAGCAAGATGCCTCAAGCAATAGAACAGAAATTAGCAGCAATACGCGCGCACATGGCTGCAGCGAACTTAGACGCCTTCATCGTACCGCGTGCAGACGAATATCTTGGTGAATATGTGCCAGCACATAATGAACGTCTATTATGGTGCAGTAACTTCACTGGTTCTGCTGGTACTGTGATCATTTTAAAAGATCGCGCTGCTATATTTACCGATGGTCGTTATACCATCCAAGTAAAACAACAAGTCAGCGGCGATTGCTTTGAGTTTTATCACCTTAATGAAGAACCACACGTTGCTTGGTTAAGTGAACAATTACCTGCAAATGCCAATGTTGGTTATGACGCTAAAGTACATAACTTAAATTGGCATAATGCCAGTGAAAAAACCTTAGCAGTAAAACAGATTAATTTAGTTGCGGTTGATGAGAATCCGATTGATTTAAGCTGGGCAGATAGACCCACTCCGACTGAGAACCTAGGTTTATTGCTTGATGAAAAATACACTGGGCAATCAAGCCTAGAAAAACGCCAACAAATCGGTGCTGATATTGCCAAACAAGGTGCGGACGCCGTACTTATTAGCGCATTAGACTCAATTGCTTGGTTATTGAATATTCGCGGTAAAGACATCCACTGTTTCTGCGTTATTCTCGGCAGTGCCATATTACGTAAAGATGGTTCAATGTCGTTCTTTACTAACCCTGCAAAAATTCCTGCGGGTTTCCACGCGCATGTGGGTGCGGGCGTTGAAATTATCGAAGAAGCACAAGCAACAGCAACTTACCAAGCACTGGGTGAACAACAGCTAACTGTATTAGCCGACCCCGAAGCATCAAATGCTTTCAGTCAGTTAACGGCACAACGTGCGGGCGCAACATTAATAGCTGGAGATGATCCAGTGGCGTTACCAAGAGCTTGTAAAAATACAGTTGAATTGTCAGGCATGCGCGCATCACATATTCGTGACGGCGCTTCAGAAGTTCGATTCCTTAACTGGTTACAACAAGAAGTCGCTGCTGGTAATTTGCATGACGAAGGTTTCCTTTCAGACAAACTCACCACTTTCCGTGCATCGAACGAGCTTTATGTAGAATTAAGTTTTGATACTATTTCTGCAGCCGGTGGTAATGCCGCGATGTGTCATTACAATCATAATAATGGCGTGCCAGCACAACTGCCTATGGACAGTATTTACCTGTTCGATTCAGGGGCACAATACCTTGATGGTACAACGGATATTACCCGAACTGTTGCTATTGGCACACCGAGTGCAGAGCATAAAAAAATGTTCACCTTGGTATTAAAAGGCCATATTGCCCTGGCTAACATGAAATTCCCTGCGGGCACTAACGGTGGCCAACTGGATTCATTAGCACGCCAATTCTTATGGCAACAAGGTTATGACTACGACCACGGTACAGGCCATGGTGTTGGTTGTTTCCTTAATGTTCACGAAGGTCCCCATCGCATTGGTAAAAACTCCAATGCCGTGGCGTTATTACCCGGTATGGTGGTATCGAATGAACCCGGTTATTACAAACAAGACGAATACGGCATTCGTTGTGAGAATCTGATTTATGTTGTTGCTAAAGACAATGGCCATGATGGTAAAACGTTCTATGAATTTGAAACATTAACCTTGGTTCCTTTTGATTTGCATCTCATAGATCAACAACTACTATCACAAGATGAAGTAAACTGGATCAATGCTTATCACGCCCAAGTACGTGACGCCTTATCACCATTGTTAAGCGGTTCTGATTTACAGTGGTTATCTCAAGCTACACACGCTATTTAATTATTTTTCATGAACCAATCTAAGTGATTAGATTGGTTCTGTATTTAAAGGAGTTGGCATGAACCAACCACAAATTGCTATTTTTAACGAACAAAGCCAAAGCTACCATCATTTAGAGTACAAATTTAAAGACGATGTTTACCTAGCCAATATTCAACAAGCACTGCAGAGCGCATTACAAAAGCAAACCGATGATATTCACATTGTTGTGGCTTTTGGTCGCAGTTCCACCAATACGCTATTACCAGATTTACAACTAACTGGCTTTAAAGACTTTACCGAACTCGCTAGTCCACATGGCAAGAAAGCACTCGCAACGCAAGGCGATGTGATGTTTTGGATCCACAGTGATAATGCTAGTCATACCTTAGAGCAAGCATTTCATATCCAATCAGCCCTGACTAAAATTGCCGATACGCAGTTAGATATTTCTGGTTTCCAATACCATAAAAACCGTGACTTAATTGGTTTTGTTGATGGTACTGCAAACCCTAAAGAAGATGCCCGCCAATTAGCCTCGCTTATCCCTGCTGGACAATCAGGCGCAGGCGGTAGTTTTGTGTTATCACAAAAATGGGTACATGACTTAAGCAGCTTTAACGCCATGCCAGTACCAGAGCAAGAAGCAGTTGTCGGCCGCACTAAAGAAGACGATATTGAGTTATCAGGCGATGCGATGCCAGCTAATTCACACGTGAGTCGTACCGATGTATCAGGCATGAAAATATACCGTCGCAGTTCGCCATATGGTAACGCATCCGAACACGGACTATACTTTTTAGCATTCGCATGTGATCAATTACGCTTTACCACTCAATTACAACGTATGTACGGAATTCCAGACGGCGTCACCGATAGATTGATTGATTATTCAGATGCGGTAACAGGATCATACTGGTTTGCCCCTTCTCAAACAGAACTAGATACATTGATGAATTAATTTGCATTCAACTGGGAGCGATGATTATGTCGAACGTTATTTTATATATAGCGACAAGTTTAGACGGTTATATAGCAAAAACAGACCATGACTTATCATGGCTCTCACATGTAGACGTTAAAGGTGAAGATTACGGTTATCAAAAATTTCTAGATGGTGTCAGCGCAGTTATTATGGGTAATACCTCATTTCAAGTAATTAAAGATTTTGGAAATTGGCCGTATGCGAGTAAGCAATGCTTTGTTGCTTCTCACTCACCCGATATTACCCCCAATGATAATGTCACCTTTATTACCGACCCAGCCGCAACCATCAAGCAATTAAAATCCAATGGCGAAGGTAATATTTGGTTACTCGGTGGCGCTAATTTAGCAGACTCATTATTACGATTAGACCTCATTGATGAATTAATTATATCGACTATTCCAATCTTGCTCGGTAATGGCATTCGCTTATTTAACGCACCGCAACCAGCACTTGACGTCTCGGTATTATCGTCGAAATGTTATCCATCAGGACTTGTGCAAACACACTATAGAATAATCAAAAACAATCCCAATTAGCCTCATTCACAGCGATGCCGACAATGTTGATATGAACGGCATCAGCTGACTTTGAAGCACCAGCCATTATCCAGCCTCCCGACGAAATGCGCGCTATCCATGATTTTATTACATTACCCGTTTATCTACCTCTAAAATTAAAGTAATATTATGTTATTCATCGTTTTATTATAGAACGAATATTATTTTCATAATTCAATGCCAAGTATAAGAGTCTTTATCCATGTCTAAATGGTTAACAGCTGGTGTGAGTATTATCTCTATCGCCGCAGTCGGTTATTTCAACTTTTTCTATCAAGCTCCGCAGGATCTCAACCGCATTCAATTACCACTGCAGCAAGACTGCCGTGTTAATCAGCAAGAATGCCTGGTTCAGTTAACCGCAGAACACACTATTTCGCTTTCGATCACGCCATTCAATGCCAAACCCATGACACCATTATCGGTTAATCTAAACGGGGCTAAAATTGATAATGCCAGCGTGACGATTAACGGGGTGAATATGGCCATGCCCGGCTTCCCTACGGCGCTCAACGCTGTCGATAAAAATACATATCAAGCCGAGACGGCGCTGGCGATATGCACAGTGGGTGAAATGTTATGGCAAGCAGACTTAACCATCATCGTTGCTGGCCAGCCTTATCTAGTGCCTTTTCAATTTATTACAACGACTCATTAATTCAGGATGAACCAATGCAAAAATCAATAATCACCACCCTTATCGCCACCGCTATTTTTTCTGCCACCCCGAGTTTTGCAGCAGAACAAACGAACATGATGATCATGGATGCTTGGGTACGTGCAGCGCCACCATCAGCAAAAGTACAAGCGGCTTTTTTCACGGTAATGAATCACAGCAATCAAACCATTGTACTCACTGATGTTGAAGCACAAGGTTTTGGTCGTAGTGAACTGCATTTATCAGCCAAAAAAGATGGCATGATGACAATGCAAAAACAACAGAAAGTCACCATCCCCGCGAATACTATTTTCCAATTCAAACCGGGCAGTTACCATGTAATGCTATTAGAACCAAACAAGATTGCTGCGCCGGGTGAACTCGTCAACGTATCATTTACGCTATTAAATGGTGAAAAAATCAGTGCGCAAATGCCAGTGAAGCGTGATAACAGCAAAAATAAAATGGACCATAGCGAAATGGACCACTCAGATATCGAACATAACTAGTTTCGATAAAAGGATCTAAAAATGAAAAAATCTAAGGCTATAATCGCTGCAGGTATTATCGGCCTTAGTGCACTCGGTGCTATTGTTGCCAATAATATGCAGTCACCAAGTTTACCAACATTAACCACCGCCTACGTGCAGCCTAAGCAAATAACATTACCTGATTTTGTACTTGGCGATAATAACCAATACACCAAGGCATTATTTAAAGATAAATGGTCATTGGTGTTCTTTGGTTATGCCAGCTGTCCCGATATTTGCCCGACGGAATTATATAATCTTAATAATGTCGCCAAGATCATGACAGATGCAGGCAAAGCCATGCCACAAGTGCTATTTATCTCAGTTGACCCACAACGAGACAGTCATGAGATGCTGACAACTTATACGCATTTTTATAATGATGACTTTATAGGTATGACAGGTGCGAGCGCAGAAATAGATAAATTAGTCGCGAGCTTTGGGGTTATTTATCAAAAAACGTTTTTAGCCAATAATGGTAAGTATGTCTCTGTGCCTTACACTGCGCCGATACCTGAAGATCAGCGCAACAGTTATCTAATTAATCACTCTTCTCGACTGTATTTAGTTAATCCACAGGGGCAATATGTAGCGGCATTTGCACCGCCCCATAGCGCTAAAAAAATAGCGGAAGATCTACTGAAACTCTAAAATAGATTTTCGGCATTAAGATATTGGTAATTGCGTGGTATTCTTTAACCCTTCCATCGCAAAAGAAGAGGTGACATCAGTAAGGCCATCGACGCAATTAACCAAGCGCTTATAAAATACATCAAAGGCCGCCATGTCTTTTACTATTACCTTCATCATATAATCGTATTCGCCCGCCATACGGTAAAACTCAATCACTTCGGCAAAGTCATTCACACTTACAACAAACTTCTTAAACCAACTATCACTGTGATTTTGGGTTTTGATATTAACGAAGGCAGTTAGGGCTAAGCCTAATTTTTGCTCATTCAATAACGCCACTCGACGTAAAATATACCCGTTATCTTCTAACCGCTTTAATCGTTTCCAGCAAGGCGATACCGTCAAACTGACTTTGTCGGCAAGATCTGCAATAGACAAAGATGCATCGCGCTGCAACAGATCTAAAATCAATGTATCCTTTGAATCTAACATAACGAAGTAAATCCTTTCTTTAAAAATCCAATCACCAACATTCTACTCTCAACCACCGTAATCTCAACCATCGTACTTGGGAAATAGTTTAGAGCAAAGTTTAAGATATAAGCGAGTAAATATTTAAATAACGAGTTAAATAAATAGCCTAATAAGTAATAAAATAACACTGTGAACCGTACCTACTTCGCACTCTCAACGCCATTGATTGGCAAATTGACCATGTTAAGTTATTGTATACCAAGGGGTGATAATAATGTTAACTACACGTAAGTTTTTAATCGGTTTTTATCTAGTCAGTTTGATCATTTTATCAAGCTGGGTTTGGCGATCCGGTTACGCAAAATTAGTCAGTCAAAGCAATCAACAATTAGATATTTTCGCCGCTCACTTACAAAGCCAACTACAACGCTTTAACGCGATACCTAAATTATTGTTTGATCAAAAATTGGTCGTCGCTAGCTTGCAAGATACCAACAATGCACCGCTTATAGAAAAAACCAACCGTTATTTAAAACATGTTAACAATACCATTGGCGCGTCGGACACTTACCTTCTCGATCTTGACGGAACCACTATCGTTGCCAATAACTGGCTTGGCGAGCAAACCTTCATTGGCAAAAACTTTGCTTTCCGGCCTTATTTTCAGCAGGCAGTCACCGGACAACAAGGCCGTTATTTTGCCTTAGGCACCACATCAGGACAACGAGGTTATTATTTTTCCTCTCCAGTTATCCACGCCGATAAAATTATTGGTGTGGTGGTAGTCAAAATGGATTTATCCAAAATTGAAAAAGAATGGACAGGGAAACAGTCTCACTTCATGGTGACCGATGATGACAATATTATTTTTATCTCCAATACCCAGTCATGGCTACTGCATAGTTTAATACCGCTAAGTGCGGATAAATTACAGCAAATAATCCGTAGCCGCCGTTATGGTGAAAAAACAATAGCGGCACTCAATTTTTCAGGGCAATTACAAGAGAGCCCGACATTACTACAGCTGACAACCTCTAAACCATTAGCCACTAATTATTTATCAATAAGTAAATCGATGCCCACGGCTGGCTGGACAGTCCGCGTATTCGCCCCTTTGACCGCTATTTTCGTCGATATGGCCATTGGCGTGGTATTACTATCACTAGTTTTTTGGTTGCTCAATTTACGCTTAAAATTATCGATGCATAAACGTCAGCGCACCAAAGACAAGGAGCTGTTACGGATTAAAACCAAATACAAACTTAAACAAGAAGTGAAACTTCGTACTGCCGATCTCAATAATGAAATAATTGAACGCCAAAAAATGGAACAAACTCTGCGTGACACGCAAAAAGAACTGATTCAAACAGCAAAATTAGCGGTACTGGGTCAGCTCTCTGCCAGTATCAGTCATGAGTTAAATAACCCACTCGCAGCAATCCGCAGTTATGCCGATAATGCCTTAGTGTTCTTACAACGCGAACAATATCAATCCACCGAAGATAACCTGCAACGTATTATTCATTTAACCGAACGCATGGCTAAAATAAGTTCTCAGTTAAAGTTTTTCGCCCGAAAATCCAGTGGTGAACTACACCCGGTGCCACTGCTTAATGTGATCAACATGGCGATAGAGTTAGTCAAACCGCAATTAAAAAACAACCAAGTTAATATCACCCTTGATGATGCCAATATTGAGGTGCTGGTTAATGTCGATCAAGTACAGCTAGAACAAGTCCTGGTGAACTTATTATCCAATGCTATGCAAGCGGTAGAAGAGAGTAGTGAAAAACATATTCATATCACCTTGTGCCGCAAGCAACAGCAAGTCATTGTCCAAGTTGATGATTCCGGCGCAGGGATAAAAAAAGAAAATTTATCACAACTTTTCGACCCATTTTTCACCACCAAGGAAACAGGCTTAGGCCTAGGCTTATCTATTTCGCACAAAATAATGCGAAATATGCAGGGTAATATTGAAGCAGAGAATCGCCCTAATACTGGAGCCAGATTTAGTCTTAGTTTGCCCATCGCAGCCATAATAGAGCCATCACAAGGCTATAATAAAATCATAGGATAGATAATGAGTCAGGTTTTTTTTATTGATGACGAAGAAGATTTACGGTTCGCCAATCAGCAAACGCTCGAGCTGGCCGGGATCAGTGTGACCTGCTTTGCCGATGCTGAATCAGCGCTCACCCAGTTAGCGATTGAAACGCCTTTAGTGGTAATCAGCGATATTCGCTTACCCGGTTTATCGGGTCATCAATTATTGCTAAAACTAACGCAACAAGATCCTAGTCTACCGGTTATTTTGATCACTGGTCACGGTGATATATCTCTCGCAGTACAAGCAATGCGCGATGGCGCTTATGATTTTATTGAAAAGCCATTTGCCTCAGTCCGGCTCACCGAGTCGGTCAAGCGTGCTATCGAAAAGCGACTATTAACCGAAGAAAACAAAACCTTAAAAAAAGCCTTACAAGCCAAAGAAATTCTCGGTCCTAGGATCATTGGCACGACCAAAGCCATTGTTGAATTGCGGGAAATGATCAGTCATATTGCCGATACCCCTGCTGATATTTTATTATTCGGTGAAACAGGTACAGGTAAAGAACTGGTTGCACGCTCTTTACATGAACAGAGTAGCCGTCGGACACATAATTTTGTCGCCATCAACTGCGGCGCGGTCCCCGAAAATTTAATTGAAAGTGAGTTATTTGGCCATGAAAAAGGCGCATTTTCTGGTGCATCCGATCGCCGTATAGGTAAATTTGAATATGCCCAAGGTGGCACTTTATTTCTTGATGAAATAGAATCGATGCCAATGCAAGCACAGATAAAACTATTGCGTATTTTGCAAGAACGGACACTCGAACGCATAGGTTCAAATAAAGAGATACCACTGAATATTCGTATTATTGCCGCGACTAAAATAGACCTAGCCAAAGCAGGAAACGAAGGTTTATTTCGCCAAGACCTGTACTACCGCTTGAATATAGTCACGCTAAATATACCGCCACTACGCCAACGTTTCGACGATATTCAAAGCCTATTTCACCACTTCTTATTAGTGTCAGCGGCGCGATACAGTAAAGCCGCCCCCGCGTTGCCACCGCAAGATGTACAAACGCTACTTGCCCATGATTGGCCTGGTAATGTACGTGAGTTAAGAAATGCCGCAGAGCGCTATATTTTACTGGGTAAACTCACAGGTCTTAGTTCAGCCAACGAAGCACAAACAACACTGACGCAAAATTTATCCGAGCAAGTCGAAGCCTTCGAAAAAATTCTCATTGAGCAAGCACTAACAAGCTGTAACGGCAGTATTAAAGACACCATGCATCAGCTTAATTTAGCTCGTAAAACCTTATATGATAAAATGCAGAAGCATCAAATAGATAAACAAGCCTTTAAAGAACAGCCTCTGAAATAACTGTTATTTAAATACACGCAGTAACTAAAATGGTCAGCATATGCTGACCATTTTTATTTCATAGTATTAATTTTTTGTCATATCACTTTATAACGTAAGTACTCGCTAATGAATTATCAGTTCAGGTCCCATCATCAAGGTAGGTAACCAGGTCGATACCCAAGGTACATACGTCACTATCATCAAGAACACCAACATCAACGCAACCCATGGCATAACCGCTTTCACCACTTGTAACATCGACATGTGGGCAACCCCTGAGGTGACAAATAGATTCAAGCCGACCGGTGGGGTGATCATACCAATCTCCATATTCACCACCATAATGATACCAAGGTGGATAGGGTCAATACCCAGCTCTAAGGCAATCGGAAATACCAAAGGTGCGACAATAATCAATAAACCCGATGGTTCCATAAACTGACCACCAATCAACAGCAGTACATTTACCACAATCAAAAATGCAATCGGTCCAAGACCAGCACTTAACATCGCTTCTGTGATCATCTGTGGAATACGTTCTTCAGTTAACACGTGTTTTAAAATTAAAGCATTGGCAACAATGAACAGCAACATGATGGTCATTTTACCGGCATCAAATAAGCTTTTCTTGGTATCCGGATGACATAATACGTGGAGTGATTTAGAGATCGCAGATTTGGTACTTTTTTTATCTGCGAAAGGCCCCATGTCTTTATAGACAAAATTAGCAATAACAAACGCATATACTGCAGCTACCGCCGCCGCTTCTGTCGGTGTAAAGATACCGCCATAAATACCACCAAGAATAATGACAATTAGCATTAGTCCCCATGATGCATCTCGCGCAGAACGGAATACTTCACTCCAACCCACAAACGGTTGTGCAGGCAGTTTCTTCACTTTAGCGGTAATAAAAATAGCCACGATAAGCATCAGTCCGGCTAATGTGCCAGGCACAACACCCGCCAAGAACATGCGTCCAACAGATACATCAGTTGCTGCCGCATACACTACCATCACGATCGAAGGCGGAATTAAGATGCCTAAGGTACCGGCATTACAAATAACCCCGGCAGCAAACTCTTTGCTGTAACCATTCTTAACCATACCAGCAATAACTAAACTACCGATAGCGACAACCGTTGCAGGTGATGAACCTGACAGTGCAGCAAACATCATACATGCAACCACAGATGCAATAGCTAAACCGCCAGGGAACCAACCCACGATAGCAATTGCAAAACGTATGATGCGCTGAGCAACACCGCCAGTGGACATAAAGGTCGATGCCAAAATGAAAAATGGGATAGCCAATAAAGTGTAATGCCCAGCAAAGGCATTAAATAAAGTTTGCGCTACTGATGCTAAACTCGCATCTGAAGTGACCAGTAAAAACAGAATACTAGATAAACCAAGTGACACCGCAATTGGCACGCCGAACATCATGAACCCGATGATCATCAATAACAATATACCTAAAACCATAACTTAATCCTTGTTATCTTCTTGATCTAATACCGCCAACGCTTCTTCAGCTTCGTGACTTGCGATCACACGGTCTATTTTGTTAGTAAGTACTTGCCATAACAGCTGTGAAAATCTAAATGTCAGTAATGCAGTGCCTAACGGTAAAGAAAAATAAGGAATGAAACGCGGTAATTTTTCATAACGCTCTCCCTCATTAAGCCAATCAGCAAGAAACTGCAAAAACTCTGGCATTGGAATATCATCCGTTTCATACCAAGCTTGCTCGGTAATAAACGGATACCAATAATTCCACGACCCGATCAACAACAACACCGAAAAAAGTAAACACGCACTAACGGCGATAACAGCATAAATCTTACGTAGTTTGACTGATGCTATGTTAATTAGAATATCCACACCGATATGCGAGTGTTTTTTTACTCCATACGAGGCGCCGACTAATACTAACCAAGCAAATAAAAATACTGTTAACTCTAATGCCCATAAAATATTGCCATTAAACAAATATCGAAATACCACATTGGCAAAGGTGAGTAAGGTCATTACCCCCAATGACAAGGCTATATTTAATTCTTCGACATTATCGGATATACGCCCTAAGCGCGCCCATAATCCATTATCCATACTGGTTCCCTTCAATTCGCTTAACGCGGCATAAGTTACTTATGCCGCTTGGTATTATGATTTATTTGACGCTAAGGCTTTTTGGATCAAGTCAGTGCCAATATCTTTTTCGAACTGAGACCAAACAGGTTGTAGCTTCGTTACCCAAGCTTGACGCTGCTCAGGCGTTAACGTACGTACTACGCCACCAGCGGCAATAATGTTATTTCTGTTTTCATTATTGATACGTGATGATTCAGCATTACGTGTCGCTGTAACCTCTACAATAATTTGATGCAGTTGCACTTTCACATCATTCGGTAATTTAGCCCACCAGCGGTTTGACGTCACCAATAGATAATCAAGAATACCGTGATTGGTTTCTGTTACGCCGTCTTGTACTTCGAAGAATTTTTTACCGTAAGTATTCGACCAAGTATTTTCCTGACCATCGATAACTTTGGTTTGTAGACCGCCGTATACTTCTTTAAACGACATTTTTTGTGGGTTGGCGCCTAGCTGCTCAAACTGTGCAACCAGTACATCAGATGCTTGTACACGGAATTTTAAACCTTGCGCATCTTCAGGATAAATAAGCGGACGGTTAGCAGACATTTGCTTCATACCGTTATGCCAAAATGCCAATCCTTGTAAACCACGACGACGCATTGAATTTTTCAGCTTGTCACCGGATTCAGAATTTTGGAAACGATCAACAGCGGCAACGTCATCAAACAGGAACGGCAGATCAAAAATACGGAATTTCTTGGTGATTTTTTCGAATTTAGAGAGAGAGGGAGCGGCTAATTGCACATCACCATTTAACAAGGCTTCAAGTACTTTATTATCATCATAAAGTGTTGAGTTAGGGAAAACTTGCATACAAGCTTTACCATTCATCTCTTTATTTACTCGCTCTTCAAGTAATGAAGCAGCAATACCTTTCGGGTGTTTACTGGTATTGGTCACATGACTAAATTTAATCACGATCTCGCCGGGGTCACAGGCACCAGATGAGGCTTGAGCACTAAACGTAGTCATGCTCGCAAGTACTATCGATATTGCAGTTGCGTATTTAAACATAAGAATCTCCATATAATTATAACGTTGTTAATCAAGATTATTTAATTAACAGTGTGATAACCATATAGCAACCATTGGGCCACAATTGAACATTCAAACAAAAGGCATTAATAACAATCTCTTAATCAAGCAGTGCATTAAAAGCACAGGCATAAATGGGTGGCTTACCACCCATTTAAAAAACGTATTGGGCTGAATACCGCCATTATGTCAGGTACGTTTGAAGCTAGAGTAAATAAAACGAGCCTGAGAGCGTTTCATTTCACAAAAGGCTAAATAACAAAATAAAAACAAAGAAATAAATAGGTATTAAACCAATAATTTCTACAGAATAAGGCATTTAGAGTATTTATTGTTTCACATCGCTATTTTTAACCAACAATAGGAAACCATATACCTCAGCAAAAGGCATAGAATTATCGTATTGAATATCCCAGTACTTATATAGAGATGCCTTATGAATAAAAAACTCCTCGCCACATTATTATTTACCTCTGTATGTTTGATCTGGGGTACAACCTGGATGGCGATGGAAATTGCCGTTCATTCAATTCCACCGATTACAGCAACGGGGTTACGTTTTGCACTGGCTGCACCGTTATTAATTCTAGCCGCGCGCTGGCTTAACATTCCACTGATGTTCCCGAAAGGCAAGAAACTCGAATTCACCTTAATCAGTGTATTTTATTTTGCCGCGCCTTTTACCCTTATGATTTTTGGTGAGCAATATATCTCATCAGGTTTGGCTTCTATTATTTTTGCCACTATGCCGGTTGTAGTTTTAGGTTTTGCAGTACTAGTGCATCGTCAAAAAGTACATATCCACCAAATAGCTGGTCTTGCCATTGCCCTGTTTAGTTTGATTACCATTATCAGTAATGAAATGGGCGTGAGCGCAAACGGTAGCCTTATCGGTGTTGGCGCATTGGTATTAGCCGTATTCATGCATGCAACTATCTATACCAGTGTACAAACTCGCTGTCAGGGTATTCATGTATTAACCTATAACGCACTACCGTGTCTTGTTGCTGCCGTACTGTTACTGGTTGTCGGCGCATTTGTAGAACAACCTGACTTTAGCACTTTCACATTAACGTCTTGGTTATCGGTTATTTACCTTGGTGCGATAGCCGGTATTGGCGGCATCATGGCTTACTTCCAGCTGAATAAAGTGGCGAGCCCGTTTCAAGCATCAATCTGTTTCTTGGTATTCCCAGTGATAGCACTTGGTCTAGACAGTGCGATCAACGGTAGAACGATTAGCCACGAATCATTAATCATGATGCTCATACTCACGGCCGGTGTTTTATTGTGTAAATTACCGATTGAATTAATCAGTAAACGTTTCGCCAGAACAGCGATCAGCGTAGAAAAATAATAATAATTCAATCATAAGTGCTATTAGATCACTATCGTAGAGCTCTTATAAAATAGGCTGCGTCCACATCAATGAACGCAGCCTATCGCACTTTATTTCAGTGTTGTTAGCGATCTATCCCAGTCTTTCCAAACGACTTCTAAGCCCATCGTTTTAACTAAATCAGCCATTTCACCTGGTGAACGGTCATCATCAATTTCAAACTGCTCTAACGCTTTGTCGGTGTCGTCAGAATAACCACCGGGTTGGGTTTTCGACCCAGCACTAATACTGGTGATACCTAATGGAATAACATTGTCACGAAAATGTGCTGATTCTCGCGTAGATAAAGATAACTCAACATCCGGATTAAATAATCGATAAGCACAAATAAGCTGTACCAGCTGGCGATCATTCATAATCGATTTAGGCTGAAACGCCCCTTCACACGGTCTTAAACGTGGAAAAGAAATTGAATACTTGGTTTGCCAATAACGTTTCTGCAAATAATCTAAATGCGCAGCAACATGAAAACAATCGGTGCGCCATTCATCTAAACCAATCAAGGCTCCAAGTCCCATTTTATGGATACCGGCTTTACCTAGTCGATCAGGGGTTTCAATCCGATATTTAAAGTCCGATTTTTTACCCTTGATATGATGCTCGGCATAAGTACGCGGATGATAAGTTTCTTGATAGACCAATACCGAATCAAGGCCGAGCTCTTTTAACTCTTCATAATCAGCTTGATCTAACGGTTGCACTTCTAACGATAAATGCGAAAATTGCGATTTCAATTCCTTAAATACTTGGCGAAAATATGGCATCCCCACTTTACGCTCAGACTCACCAGCAACTAATAACAAATGCTCAAAGCCCATAGCCTTAATCGCTTTCGCTTCACTGTTTAACTGTTTCATGTCCAGCGTGGTTCGACGGATCTTGTTATGCATCGAAAAACCACAATAAGTGCAAATGTTAGAGCACATATTAGAGAGATACAGCGGTACATAGAATTGAACCGTATTACCAAAACGTTGACGGGTTAATTCGACACTACGCTGTGCCATCTGCTCTAAAAATGGTTCTGCTGCCGGTGAAATCAAGGCTTGAAAATCATTTAAATCAAGTCGCGATTTAGCTAACGCACGTTCAACATCAGCTGCTGTTTTAGCATAAATAGATAAGCGGATATCATCCCAATCTAATTGCTGTAATTGCTTATAAAAGCTCATATCTAACCCTTAAATTGGCTTGATTATAGATCTAAAAATGCAGTCAACGGACTCGATGCCACCGCCATTCTCGCCTGAGCGCCTAAGCCAGCTAAATACGCTTGACGACCTGCTTGTACCGCTAACGCAAACGCTTTGCTCATCGCAAGCGGATCTTTCGCCACTGCAATTGCAGTATTAACCAATACCGCATCCGCGCCCATTTCCATCGCTAGCGCCGCATGTGATGGCGCACCGATACCGGCATCGACAATAACTGGCACCCTAGATTGCTCAATAATAATTTCCAAAAATTCAGCAGTGCGTATACCTTTATTCGAACCAATTGGCGCACCTAATGGCATCACCGCAGCAGTACCTACTTCTTCTAAACGTTTACACAATACCGGGTCGGCATGAATGTAAGGCAACACATGGAATCCATCACGCGCTAGTTGCTCTGTCGCAATTAAGGTTTCAATCGGATCTGGCAGTAAATATTTAGGATCAGGGTGTATCTCTAATTTAATCCAATTAGTTTGCAATGCTTCACGAGCTAAATGCGCAGCATATACCGCTTCTTTGGCATTACGCGCACCTGATGTATTGGGTAATAAATTCATGCCAGCTGCAATCAAGGGTTTAAGAATGTCATCATCTTGATTGGCTAAATCAATACGTTTTAATGCCATAGTCACCAGCTCAGATTGAGAAGCTATCAAAGCCTCTGCCATTATTTTTTGATCACTAAATTTACCGGTACCAGTAAATAACCGTGATGAAAATATTTTATCGGCAATGACAAGTTCATCGTTTGGTAATATGAATGCTGATGTTAACGTTGTTAGTGACATTTAGCCTCCTGCAATAGCTTGAAATAAGGTTACTTGATCATTTTCTGACAATTGAAAATCATCCCAATTTTGACGTCTAATAATGGTTTGATTTACCGCTATCGCGATGCCTTTTTCTGGTTGTTCTAACACGGTAAGTAATGACGAAATGGATGTCACTGCTACCGTTTTAATTTCATCGTTAATCGTTAATTTCATCTTCTATTCCTATAGCCTATACCTCTGAAAATTGAGACATTTAGGTTATTGAGCGCTTATGCGTTAGCCGAGCATTTATTCATGAACCGAACACACGGAGCAATTTGGATCTTTGGTTACAGAGAAATGCTGCCATTGCAGGGTTTTACCATCAAAACGCATTAAGCGATTAAGTGAAGACACAGGCATGCCGGTTAAATACTTAATGGCTTCGAGTGCTTGTAATGAACCAATCACACCAACAAGCGGGCCGAGTACGCCTGAAGTACTACAATTATTCGTTTCTGCTGTTTGCTCAAAAGGATACAAGCAGTGGTAACAAGCCGAATCAGCCTGCTGAGCGTTAAACGAGATCAACTGTCCTTCCATACGAATGCCCGCGCCAACAATTAACGGCGTTTTCTGCATAACGCAGATCTTATTTATTGTTTGCCTTGTCGGCATGTTATCCGTGCAATCAATAACTAAATCGACTTGCTCAAACATCTCAAGCATTTCGTTATTAGCACTTTCAAGTGTTAACCGTTGTGCGTATGCCGTTACTTCAATATGTGGATTCAGTTGTGATAACGACACTTTTGCAGCACTCACCTTTGCTTGCTTGAGCTGCTGTTGCGTGAAAATAATTTGCCGTTGTAAATTACTCAACTCAACATGATCATCATCTGCTAGGTATAAATGACCAACACCAGCCGACGCTAAATACAAAGCAACGGGAGCGCCGAGGCCACCCACACCAACAATTAATACCTTGGCATCACGCAGTGCTAACTGCCCTTGTTCACCAACATCTTCCAGCAACAAGTGCGCGCTATAACGCAGGTATTCCTGATCACTTAATTTTTCCATAATCGTCCGCTCATATTAGTCCCCAATACTGACTAAACTAGGTTGTGGTTCGACAATGCTCAACAACTCTGCAATCGCTTTTTTATAGTCATCTGCAAGTGTGATTGCCGTCACAACCGCCACACTACCAACGCCAGTCGCAGCAACTTTAGACGCTCGCTCAATGCTAATCCCACCGATAGCCACTAACGGATAGTCTTGCATTAAATCGGCATAACGTTGTAAGCGAACTAATCCTTGCGGTTTCGATGGCATATCTTTAGTCACGGTCGGATAAATATGACCAAGAGCGATATAACTGGGTTTGATCTGATGGGCACGTAATATTTCATAATAACCATGCGTACTCAGACCTAATTTTAAACCAGCCTGTTTGATTGCCACAAAATCAGCAATCAGCATATCTTCTTGACCAAGGTGAACACCGTAAGCACCATGTTCAATGGCTAATTGCCAGTAGTCATTGATGAATAGGCGGGCTTGATACTTACGTCCTAAAGCCACTGCCGCTTTCACATCTTCAACGACTTCCGCAGGGGCTTTATCCTTGATACGTAATTGCAGGGTTTTGACTCCCTGTTGCAATACTTTCTCTAACCATTCCACCGTATCTACAACCGGATATAATCCCAGACGATTGGTATCACAAGGGGCAAAGTCATACGCTAATTGCATTTGCTGCGCTAAACCAAGCTTATCGCCTAAAGGGGTATTCGGTAGCACAACTTGTGGGAAATACTCGCGGTCGGTTGGCCAAGCGTCTACGGCTTGATTTAAATACGCTCTGGCGACAACAAGTGCATCATCAACCGGATAATCTTGACTAATAACAGTTGCTAGCGCTGCAGAAAAAACACCACAGTGTTCAACGTTACTTAATGAATCAAGTCTCGTGACAGGTGACGATAATAAGATCTCACGCTGAGTATCGATATACACATCTAACATGACAGACTGCTGCTCATCGTCATCGTATCCGTTATTGTTAACTACGCTATCGTTTGTAAAAATAGCTTTCGCACAAACACCTTTTACACCAGAGTTCAGCAGTGAATTGATCGCCTTTTTAGTCGTACTAAATAAATCAGCCGCATCAACCCCCGTTTTATCTTGCGTTAATATCAATACATCAACGAGTGGCAATAAGCCTGTTTGAATAGCCGTGGTTAATCCACTATCAGCATTAACCATGTCTGTTAACGTGATGGTTAATGGCTCATAGATAACGCTTAACGCTGGATATTGTTGCTTATAACCTTGTAAAAAACGGACTAAAATAGCAATGTGCGATACAGTCTCTATCACGCCGATTTTAATAGCGGATGGCGTAGCAGCGGTATTCAACACTGTCAACTCAGCAGGAAAATCGTCATCAGATAAACATTCTGTAGAAACATGATAACCACGCCCACCTAATGCATTAATCGTTTTAATATCGGTTTGATTCATCGCATTATCACGAGCAGTAAAGCTCGCGATAGTCCAAATAATGGCTTGAGTCATTAAATTATTATTCCACGTTTTCGGTTGTAGATTCTGGTACACGACCATTTACTGCATCGTGTGTAGGAGGTAAGTATAATTCTGCGCCGTGCTTTTTAAACTCTTCAGACATCTGCTTCATGCCCGCTTCAGCATCAATAAAAGCGACCTCATCGATGAGGACGACTTCATCAAGTAATTGAATTTTTATCTTTTCTTGATTAGCCATTTTTTCTTGCTGAAAAGTATAATCACGGACATCTTGTGAGATCTTCATTGAGCAGAACTTAGGACCACACATAGAACAAAAATGTGCAACTTTACCGGATTCTTGGGGGATATTTTCATCGTGATAAGCACGCGCAGTTTCAGGATCTAATGCCAGGTTAAATTGATCATTCCAACGGAATTCAAAACGTGCTTTCGACATGGCATTGTCACGGATTTGAGCACCAGGGAAACCCTTGGCTAAATCAGCCGCATGCGCCGAAATTTTATAAGTGATCATGCCTTGCTTAACGTCTTCTTTATTCGGCAAGCCTAAATGTTCTTTGGGGGTCACGTAACACAACATGGCACAACCGTACCAACCAATTTGTGCAGCACCAATACCCGAGGTGAAATGATCATAACCTGGAGCGATATCGGTCGTCAGTGGACCTAAGGTATAAAAAGGTGCTTCATGACAAATATCGAGCTGCTTTTCAACATTCTCTTTAATCATGTGCATTGGGATATGACCTGGACCTTCAATAATAACTTGTACGTCTTGTTCCCACGCAACTTTGGTTAATTCACCGAGCGTTTGTAATTCTGCAAATTGCGCTTCATCATTAGCATCCGCAGCAGAACCTGGACGCATACCATCACCTAACGACAGTGATACATCGTAGGCTTTACAGATTGCACAAATTTCTTCGAAATGATCGTAAGCGAAATTTTCTTTATGGTGAGTCAAACACCATTTCGCCATGATCGAACCACCTCGAGAAACGATCCCGGTAAGACGTTTTGCGGTCATCGGAACATAACGCAGTAATACGCCAGCATGGATCGTGAAGTAATCAACCCCTTGCTCTGCTTGTTCGATCAAGGTATCGCGGAATACTTCCCAAGTAAGATCCTCGGCGATCCCATTTACCTTCTCTAAAGCTTGATAGATCGGCACTGTACCGATCGGAACAGGTGAATTACGCAGGATCCACTCACGAGTTTCATGAATATTACGGCCTGTGGATAAGTCCATCACCGTGTCCGCACCCCAGCGTGTCGCCCACACTAGCTTCTCTACTTCTTCTTCAATCGACGATGTCACTGACGAATTACCAATATTGGCATTCACTTTCACTAAAAAGTTACGACCGATGATCATCGGCTCAGATTCAGGGTGATTGATGTTGGCAGGGATGATCGCACGACCACGGGCAACTTCTTCACGGACAAATTCAGGGGTAATAAGATCCGGAATACTGGCACCAAAATCATTACCGGCATGTTGCTTTAATAACAGTTCATTGCGGATCAATTCTCGCCCCATGTTTTCACGGATCGAGATGTATTCCATTTCCGGGGTGATGATGTCATTGCGGGCATAATGCATTTGGGTAACATTTTGACCGTCAATGGCCTTCAGTGGCTTTGGTAGATGTTCAAAACGAATATGGTCAATACCGTCATCAGCTAAACGCTGTTGAGCAAACTGCGAGGTCACGATCTCGAGTTCTTCAATATCGTTACGCTCTGCAATCCAGCCTTGTCTTAATTTAGGTAAACCTTGGTGCACGTTGATTTCAATCGCCGGATCGGTATAGGCACCTGAAGTATCGTAGATTGGGATTGATTCATTGTATTCATATACAGGGTCGTCTTTGCTGCCAGCGACTAACGTTTCATCAAGATTAATCTTGCGCATCGCCACTCGCAGATCATCACGACTGCCAGTAAGGTGGATTTTTTCTGAATTTGGAAAGGGTTCACAACTGAGGTTGTTAATAAATTCTTGGGCGTTTTCACGGTTTTCACGACGTGTTGGTTTTTTGGTATTGCTGGTTTGGTTAACATTGGTAGTAGACATAGCATTCATTCCTTTTAATAAGATGATTGCTTGTCGTTGAGTATGTGGAGAGTAGTGATACAGATATATTGATTGTTTATGTTATAAAAAGCCGCCTTAAATTACCTCGGGCAAACCTAGTTTTACACTCACATTATTGTATTAATCACTCTTGTTTCCTTACGCAGGTATTAGCCTGATCAGGTTCCACGGATCCCATATTTAAATGGTCTCAGCCCTAAAGCACTCCGACAAGAGGTCAGAGTATAGACTGCTATGACGTTAAAAAACAAGTAAAAAAAAGGCGCCCTATAAAGGGCGCCTTCACTATTTAATAATAGTAAGCAAGTAAATCAGTGGGTCTGTCATCACTTGCAAACAACTTTAATTGCATTCAGCAAATCAATTAAAGGTTATTTAATAGGTTAGCTAAGTTCTGTTCAGCTTCGTCAGTTGTTACTTCTGTCATTACTGCTTCTACTTTACCAGCACGTTTTTTAGCACGTTCTTGATGATAAGTGAAACCAGTACCAGCAGGGATTAGACGACCAACGATAACGTTCTCTTTCAGACCACGAAGGTCATCGATCTTACCATGAACAGCTGCGTCTGTTAGAACACGTGTTGTTTCTTGGAAAGATGCAGCTGAGATAAATGACTCAGTTGCAAGAGAAGCTTTAGTAATACCCATAAGCATGTGTTGGTACACGGCTGGTTGCTTGCCTTCAGCTTCTAGCTGACGGTTAGCAATTTTCAGACGTGAGACTTCAGCTTGCTCGCCTGGTAAGAAATGACTATCACCAGCAGAGATTACATTCGCTTTACGTAGCATTTGACGAACGATAGTTTCAATGTGCTTATCGTTAATCTTCACGCCTTGTAGACGGTATACTTCTTGAACTTCGTTCGCGATATAGTTCGCAACATGGCTAATGCCACGTAGACGTAAGATATCGTGTGCTGATTCAGGGCCATCGGCGATAACTTCACCTTTAGCAACCTTCTCACCTTCGAACACGTTCAAGTGACGCCATTTAGGGATCATTTCTTCGTAAGCTTCAGCACCATCAGTAGGTGTGATAACTAGACGACGTTTACCTTTAGTTTCTTTACCGAAACTAATAGTACCTGAGATTTCCGCTAAGATAGCAGCATCTTTTGGCTGACGCGCTTCAAACAGATCCGCTACGCGTGGTAGACCACCCGTAATATCACGTGTTTTCGAGCTTTCTTGAGGAATACGCGCTAGCGCTTCACCAATAGTAACTAATGCGCCATCTTCTAGGTTAACGATTGCATTTGACGGTAAGAAGTATTGTGCAACAACTTCTGTACCAGGAATGAATAAATCATTACCTGCTGCGTCAACAAGTTTAACCATAGGACGTAAATCTTTACCTGCAGTAACACGTGCTGACGGGTCAAGAATAACTGTGCTAGATAGACCAGTAAGATCATCCGTTTGCTTAGTAACCGTAATACTCTCAATCAAGTCTACAAACTTAATTTGACCAGCCACCTCGGTGATGATTGGGTGAGTATGCGGGTCCCAGTTAGCAAGGATGCTACCAGACTCAATAGCTGCGCCATCTTTATAGTCAACAATCGAACCGTAAGGTAGTTTATGGCTTTCTTTAGTACGACCGTTTTCATCAATAATCGTGATTTCTGATGAACGTGAAGTAATAACCAGTTTGCCGTCTGCGTTCTCAACGAATTTCTCGTTGTGGAACTTAATAGTACCCGTGTTTTTCACTTGGATATTATTTTCTGCAGATGCTCTCGATGCCGCACCACCAATGTGGAATGTACGCATCGTTAACTGTGTACCAGGTTCACCAATTGATTGTGCTGCAACAACACCAACTGCTTCACCTTGACCAACGATATTGCCACGTGCTAAATCGCGACCGTAACAAGCTGCACAAACACCGAAGTCATTGTCACAAGTAATTACCGAGCGAACTTTCATTTGATCAACTGAGTGTTCTTCTAAGAAATCACAGTATTTTTCGTCTAGTAATGTATTGCGTGGAAGAATTACTTCACCCGTAACTGGGTTTAATACATCTTCAGCAACAACACGACCTAGAACACGATCACGTAGCGGTTCAACAACATCGCCACCTTCAATATGAGGTGTGATGATTAGACCGTTTTCAGTACCACAATCAATCTCGTTAATTACAAGATCTTGTGCAACGTCAACAAGACGACGAGTTAGGTAACCCGAGTTTGCTGTTTTAAGTGCTGTATCGGCTAGACCTTTACGTGCACCATGCGTTGAGATGAAGTACTGAAGTACGTTTAGACCTTCGCGGAAGTTAGCGGTAATCGGTGTTTCAATAATTGAACCATCCGGTTTCGCCATCAGACCACGCATACCCGCTAACTGACGGATCTGAGCGGCACTACCACGTGCACCAGAATCGGCCATCATAAAGATACTGTTGAATGATTTCTGTGTCTCAGATTCACCTAACGAGTTAAGTTTAGTTTCTGTAGACAAGTTATCCATCATCGCTTTTGAGATGTGCTCATTGGCACGTGCCCAAATATCAATAACTTTATTGTAACGCTCACCCGCTGTAACAAGACCTGATTGGAATTGCTCTTGGATTTGAGTTACTTCAACTTCAGCTTCTGCGATTAAGGTTTTCTTTTCGTCCGGAATAACCATGTCATCGATACCAACAGATGCACCAGAAAGGGCAGCGTAATGGAAACCGGTGTACATTAGTTGATCGGCGAAAACAACCGTATCTTTAGGGCCTAATAGACGGTAACAGTCATTTAGTAGCTTAGAAATCTGCTTTTTACCTAACGCTTCGTTAGATACTTTCAGGATCCAGTTAGCTGGGTTCGCTGCAAGTTTAGCTTCTTCTTCCGCTGTTAAAGTTTTAGCCGGATCGATTAGTTCATATGGTAGACCTTTAGGGGCTACTAAAGAAAGAATCGCACGACCTACTGTTGTGTTCTTCAGTTCAGTGCGAACTGTAACTTCACCAGTGTCTTCGTCTTTAAGATTTTCTGTAATACGTACTTTAACACGTGCATGTAGTTCAGCATGGCCACTGCGATATAGCTTTTCAGCTTCTTCAGGGCTGCCTAATACCATGCCTTCACCCTTGGCAGCAATGCCAGAACGAGTCATGTAGTAAAGACCTAATACAACGTCTTGAGAAGGTACGATAACCGGCTCACCATTCGCAGGTGATAAGATGTTATTCGTAGACATCATCAGTGTACGCGCTTCCAATTGAGCTTCAATTGTTAACGGTACGTGTACAGCCATCTGATCGCCATCGAAATCGGCGTTGTATGCAGAACATACTAGAGGGTGTAACTGAATTGCTTTACCTTCAATTAGAACAGGTTCGAATGCTTGAATACCAAGTCTATGTAGAGTTGGTGCTCGGTTAAGCATTACTGGATGTTCGCGGATCACGTCGTCTAGGATATCCCAAACTTCAGGGCCTTCGCGTTCAACCATTTTCTTAGCTGCTTTAATCGTTGTCGCAAAACCACGTGCTTCTAATTTACCGTAGATGAATGGCTTGAATAGCTCAAGTGCCATTTTCTTAGGTAGACCACATTGGTGTAAGCGTAACGTTGGTCCAACTGTAATTACAGAACGACCAGAGTAATCCACACGTTTACCAAGTAGATTCTGACGGAAACGACCTTGTTTACCCTTGATCATATCAGCAAGAGATTTAAGAGGACGTTTGTTAGAACCAGTAATCGCACGACCACGACGACCATTATCTAATAGCGCATCAACAGATTCTTGTAACATACGTTTTTCGTTACGTACAATGATATCTGGAGCAGCTAAGTCTAATAGACGTTTTAGACGGTTGTTACGGTTGATCACACGACGGTAAAGGTCATTCAGATCAGAAGTCGCAAAACGGCCACCATCTAGTGGTACTAATGGACGAAGATCTGGCGGTAATACCGGCAGTACGTTCATGATCATCCACTCTGGTTTGTTACCAGATATAGCGAATGCTTCCATTAATTTAAGACGTTTAGTGATCTTCTTACGTTTAGTTTCAGAGTTTGTAGTCTCTAATTCTTCACGCATTTCTTCGATGTCTTGGTTTAGGTTAAGATCTTGTAACAAAGAAAGTACAGCTTCTGCACCCATCTTCGCGTCAAATTCATCACCCCATTCTTCTAGGTTGTCAAGATACTGCTCTTCAGTCAGCATCATGCCACGCTCTAGCGAAGTCATACCAGGTTCGATAACAACATATGATTCGAAGTAAAGAATACGTTCGATATCACGTAGCGTCATGTCTAATAAAAGACCGATGCGAGATGGTAATGATTTCAAGAACCAAATGTGTGCAACAGGAGACGCTAATTCGATGTGGCCCATACGGTCACGACGAACTTTAGTTTGCGTTACTTCTACGCCACATTTTTCACAGATAACACCACGGTGCTTCAGACGCTTATATTTTCCGCAAAGACATTCGTAATCTTTTACTGGGCCGAAAATACGCGCACAGAATAAACCGTCACGTTCTGGTTTAAAGGTACGGTAGTTGATGGTTTCTGGCTTTTTAACTTCACCAAAAGACCAAGAACGGATCTGTTCCGGAGAAGCTAGACCAATCTTGATACCATCGAATTCTTCCGATTTACCTTGTTGTTTTAGAAACTTTAATAAGTCTTTCACGTTTTTCTCCACTGGGAGTGAAAACTAAGCAGCCTCAACTCACAGAATGAGTCGAGGCGCAATGCTAATCAAAAATCAGAATTAACTCTAATTAGAGTTATTTCTTGTTTTTGTTTTCATCTAGTTCGATGTTAATACCCAACGAGCGGATCTCTTTCAACAATACGTTGAATGATTCAGGCATACCTGGGTCCATACGATGATCGCCGTCTACGATGTTTTTATACATCTTAGTACGACCGTTCACGTCATCAGACTTAACAGTTAGCATCTCTTGTAGAGTATATGCTGCACCGTATGCTTCCAGAGCCCATACTTCCATCTCACCGAAACGCTGTCCACCGAACTGAGCTTTACCACCCAGCGGCTGCTGAGTAACTAGGCTGTAAGAACCGGTAGAACGTGCATGCATCTTGTCATCAACCAAGTGATTCAGTTTCAGCATGTACATGTAACCAACAGTAACTGGACGTTCAAAGACGTTACCTGTGCGACCATCAAATAGCTCTAATTGACCTGATTCTGGTAAATCAGCTAATTTAAGCATTTCTTTGATTTCAGCTTCAGCAGCACCATCAAACGCAGGTGTTGCCATTGGCAGACCTTTACGTAAGTTTTGTGCAAGCACACGAACTTGATCATCAGAGTAAGTAGATAAATCTACTTTTTGATGCGAGTTGCCGATATCGTAAGCTTTTTGCATAAACTCACGGATCTTAGCAAGATCTTGTTGTTCTTTGATCATGTTATCGATTTTACTACCGATTCCACGAGCAGCAAGACCCAAGTGAACTTCAAGTACCTGACCGATGTTCATACGCGATGGTACACCCAGCGGGTTCAGTACGATATCAACTGGCTCACCAAACTTATCGTGCGGCATGTCTTCAATAGGAACGATTGTTGAAATCACACCTTTGTTACCATGACGACCGGCCATTTTATCACCCGGTTGGATACGACGTTTAACAGCTAGATATACTTTAACAATCTTAAGTACACCTGGTGCTAGGTCATCACCTTGGGTAATTTTACGGCGTTTGATATCGAACTTAGAATCAAATTCAGCACGTAGCTCATCATGTTGCTTAGCTAGGCCTTCTAATTGAGTCTGTTGTTCTTCATCAGCAAGAACAATCTCTAACCATTGCGAGCGAGAAACAGCATTAAGTTGCTCTTCCGTTTTACCAGCAGCTAGTAATAGAGATTTAACGCGACCGAATAAGCTTTCTTCGAAGATAGATAATTCTTCAGTTAAGTCTTTTTTCGCTTCACGCAGTTGCATCTGCTCGATGTCTTGTGCACGTTTGTCTTTATCTACGCCATCACGGGTAAATACTTGCACGTCAATTACAGTACCGTAAACAGAGTTAGGTACACGTAATGAACTGTCTTTTACATCAGATGCTTTTTCACCGAAGATAGCTCGTAGAAGCTTTTCTTCAGGCGTTAATTGTGTTTCACCTTTAGGGGTTACTTTACCTACCAGGATATCACCCGGTTTAACTTCAGCACCAACGTAAACGATACCAGACTCATCTAGTTTAGATAATGCACTTTCACCCACGTTAGGGATGTCAGCTGTAATCTCTTCACTACCAAGTTTAGTATCACGCGCAATCGATGACAATTCTTGAATGTGGATAGTCGTTAGACGATCTTCTTTTACAACGCGTTCTGATACAAGGATTGAATCCTCGAAGTTGTAACCATTCCAAGGCATGAATGCAATACGCATGTTCTGGCCAAGTGCTAATTCACCAAGATCCGTTGAAGGACCGTCAGCAAGCACGTCGCCTTTAACCACTGCTTCACCAGTTAATACTGTTGGGCGTTGGTTAATACATGTGTTTTGATTCGAACGTGTGTACTTAGTTAGCGTGTAGATATCAATACCCGCTTCACCTGGTACTAGTTCATCTTCGTTAACTTTAACGATGATACGACTTGCATCAGCATAGTCGATTGAACCGCCACGTAGCGCAACAACAGTTACACCAGAATCGATTGCTACCGCGCGTTCAATACCAGTACCTACTAATGGCTTATCAGCATTTAGCGTTGGTACTGCTTGACGTTGCATATTCGCACCCATCAATGCACGGTTAGCATCATCGTGTTCTAGGAACGGAATTAGCGATGCTGCCACAGAAATAATCTGCTGTGGTGATACGTCCATAAACTGAATGTTATCCGCAGACATAAAGGTAGTTTCACCTTTGTGACGACATGGGATAAATTCATCTTGTAAGATACCGTTAGTATCTACTGTCGCGTTAGCCTGTGCTACTGCATACAGACCTTCTTCGATAGCAGAAAGGTATTGAACGTCATTAGTTACTTGGCCGTTGATTACTTTACGGAATGGAGTTTCTAAGAAACCATAATCGTTAGTACGGGCAAATACAGCTAGTGAGTTAATTAGACCAATGTTTGGTCCCTCTGGAGTCTCAATCGGACATAAACGACCGTAATGAGTTGGATGTACGTCACGTACCTCAAAACCAGCACGTTCACGTGTTAGACCACCAGGCCCTAATGCAGAAATACGACGTTTGTGCGTCACTTCTGACAATGGGTTATTTTGATCCATAAACTGAGACAGTTGTGATGAACCAAAGAACTCTTTAATCGCAGCTGAAATCGGCTTAGCATTGATTAAATCTTGTGGCATTACTGCATCAAGATCACCAAGACTTAGACGTTCACGAACAGCACGTTCTACACGAACTAAACCAACACGGAATTGGTTTTCTGCCATTTCGCCAACTGAACGAATACGACGGTTACCAAGGTGATCGATATCATCAACCTCGCCTTTACCGTTACGGATATTAATCAAAGTTTTCATCACTTCAACAATATCTGATTTGTCCAGTATGCCTGCACCAGTATCTTCTTCACGGCCAATACGGCGGTTGAACTTCATACGGCCTACACTAGATAGGTCATAACGTTCTTCAGCGAAGAATAGATTTTGGAATAGGCCTTCTGCCGCTTCACGCGTTGGTGGTTCACCAGGACGCATCATACGGTAGATTTCAACTAACGCTTCAAGTTTGTTAGTAGTTGAGTCAACACGCAATGTGTCAGACATGTAACTACCTACATCAAGGTCGTTCGTATAAAGAACATCAATTACCTTGATACCAGCTTGAGACAATTCAGCAACAGACTCTAGTGTTAGTTCAGCATTCGCTGCAACAATCACTTCGCCTGTGTCTTCATTGATGTAATCTTTAGAAGCTACTTTACCAGCGATATACTCTAACGGTACTTCGATCTCATTAATGCTGTCTTTTTCAAATTTCTTGATATGACGAGCAGTAATACGACGACCACTTTCAACATATACTTCGCCATTAACGATGATGTCAAATACAGCAGTTTCGCCACGTAGACGGTCTGGCATTAGTTCCATCAATAACTTGCCATCTTTAACTTCGAAACGTGTTGTATCAAAGAAGATTGCTAAGATTTCTTCCGTCGTGAACTCAAGTGCACGAAGAATAATTGATGATGGTAATTTACGACGACGGTCAATACGAACGAATAAGCTATCTTTCGGATCGAATTCAAAGTCTAACCATGAACCACGGTAAGGAATAACGCGTGCGTTATATAATACTTTACCTGATGAATGAGTTTTACCTTTGTCGTGATCGAAGAATACACCAGGACTACGGTGTAACTGAGATACGATAACACGTTCAGTACCATTGATAACAAAAGTACCAGTTTCAGTCATTAATGGGATTTCACCCATATAGACTTCTTGTTCTTTGATATCTTTAATAGTACCTGCTGGTGCATCACGATCGTATAATACAAGACGTAATTTAACACGTAGCGGTGCAGAATAAGTAACACCACGGATTTGACATTCTTTAACATCAAAAACAGGTTCACCTAAACGGTACGATACATATTGAAGTTCTGAAGTTCCAGAGTAACTTTTAATAGGGAACACGCTACGGAATGCTGCTTCCAGGCCGTATTCACCTGTGTGATCCATTTCTAAAAACTTTTTAAAAGAGCTAGTTTGGATAGCCAACATTTGCGGTTTAGCCACAACTGGTGCACTTTTACCAAAGTCTTTACGGATACGTTTTTTTTCGGTATTAGAGTAAACCATTTGGTTCCTCAGCTCGCTGATAAGTGACCCACTCTGCCCTGAAAAAGGACAGCTCTAACAACATCATTATATGTTTTTTATACTGTCTCGACCAAATGAATTGAGCTAAACAGTGCGCAGAATTTTGGTTGAAATGATGTGAAATATCCAAACATCCTATAGCGCAAAAAGGCCGGCGATTAAAAAATCACCAGCCAATGCCTTATGAAGGCAATAATCTATTCAAGAATAGATTATTTAAGCTCAACAGTACAGCCAGCTTCTTCAAGAGTAGCTTTAAGTGCTTCTGCTTCAGCTTTATCAACGCCTTCTTTGATAGCTGCAGGTGCAGATTCAACAACACCTTTTGCTTCTTTAAGGCCAAGACCTGTAGCAGCACGAACAGCTTTAATAGCTTTAACTTTGTTTTCGCCAAAAGAAGTAAGAATTACGTCGAATTCTGTTTGCTCTTCTTCTGCAGCAGCAGTAGCGCCGCCAGCAACAACTGCAGCAGCAGCTGATACGCCGAATTTTTCTTCCATTGCTTCGATTAATTCAACAACTTCCATAACAGAAAGTTCAGCAATTGCGTCGATGATTTGGTCTTTAGTAATAGACATGTGTCATTCCTAGTATTGTAAAATTTATTTTAGACAAAGCGGCTAAATTAAGCAGCTTCTTGCTCTTTTTGATCGCGTAAAGCAGCCAATGTACGTACAAGTTTGCCAGCTGATGCTTCTTTCATAGTCATCATTAACTGAGCAATTGCTTCGTCGTATGTTGGTAGTGTTGCTAGTTTATCAATGTTTTCCGCACCGATAAATTCGCCTTCAAATGCTAACGCTTTAACTGTGAAAGATTCTTCTTGTGCAGCGAAGTCTTTTAATAGACGAGCTGCAGCACCTGGGTGCTCATTAGAGAATGCGATCAGAGTTGGACCGGTAAATACTTCGTTCAGGCACTGAAAATCAGTACCTTCAACAGCACGCTTCATAAGAGTATTACGTACTACACGAATGTATACGTTATTCTCACGAGCTAGCTTGCGAAGACCAGTCATTGCACCTACAGTAACGCCACGTGAATCAGCAACTACTGCAGAAAGCGCAGCCTTGGCAGCTTCGTTGACTTCAGCAACAATTGCTTTTTTGTCGTCGAGACCTAATGCCATGGTCTATACTCCTGGATAAAACCGATATGAAATCGGTATTAAAAATTTCCGACTAATACCTAAAGTTAAACTTAAATACTAGACGAACCATTACGGCTTGGATTCCAGAAGAAATAAATTCTTCAGGGGCCCTGCACCATCTACGTAGGAAAGATCAAGTATTAACTAAAATAGCCGATCATTATTAAGTTATACTTACAATGTAAGTCTAACTCCTACGGTCTTGGACGGAAGCAAGCAGTATCAAGTATAAACTCAACATTGTTACTTCAACCCACATTTTTGCAAACCCGTTAGTACTAATAAATTAGTCTTAACCAGTCTACTAATTTTAAGGAAGCAAATTATACTAGATAAATTACTTCCTGTAAATTATTTAGTCTCTAGCGTTGCAATATCAACAGAAAGACCTGCACCCATCGTAGTAGATAGGCTGATCTTCTTGATGAATTGACCTTTAGCAGAGGCTGGTTTGCCTTTGTTAAGAGCTTTCAATAGAGACTCAAGGTTTTCCTTGATTTGTACAGCTTCAAAATCCACTTTACCGATAGTAGTGTGGATGATGCCAGCTTTGTCGTTACGGTAACGAACTTGACCAGACTTAGCATTTTTAACTGCAGTCGCAACGTCAGGAGTTACAGTACCAACTTTAGGGTTTGGCATTAAACCGCGTGGACCTAGGATTTGACCTAGTTGACCAACAACACGCATAGCGTCTGGAGATGCGATAACAACATCAAAGTTAAGCTCACCGGCTTTAACTTGTGCAGCTAGATCGTCCATACCTACGATGTCAGCGCCAGCAGCTTTAGCAGCTTCAGCGTTAGCACCTTGTGTAAATACTGCAACACGTACTTCACGACCAGTACCGTGTGGTAGCACAGTAGCGCCACGAACGTTTTGGTCAGATTTACGTGAATCAATACCTAGGTTTACAGAAACATCGATGCTTTCTTTGAATTTAGCTGATGCTAATTCTTTAAGAAGTTCAACTGCTTCGTTTATTTCGTAAGCTTTTGTAGATTCCACTTTTTCGCGGATCGTACGCATACGTTTAGAAAGTTTAGCCATTCCGAATTATCCTTCTACGTTCAAGCCCATCGAGCGAGCTGTACCAGCAATAGTGCGAACCATTGCTTCTAGATCAGCGCCCGTAAGGTCTGGTTGTTTAGTGTTAGAGATCTCTTCCAGCTGAGCGCGAGTAACAGTACCCACTTTATCAGTGTTAGGACGACCAGAACCAGACTTGATGCCTGCTGCTTTCTTAAGTAAGAAAGATGCTGGTGAAGTCTTTGTTTCGAACGTAAATGAACGATCAGAATAAACTGTGATAACAACAGGAGTCGGAGAACCCTTTTCAACAGAATCTGTTTTTGCGTTAAACGCTTTACAGAATTCCATGATGTTAACACCGTGTTGACCTAGTGCAGGACCAACTGGTGGACTAGGATTCGCCATACCAGCTGAAACTTGCAGCTTAATATATGCAGTAACTTTTTTAGCCATTTTAATTTACCTTAAATATGGGTGCGAACGCTGTATCCAACATAGATACTAGCTTCCCGAAAAACAAGGGCAGCGAATTATAGATATAATTGCTGCCCTTGCCAAGCATTTTGTTGAAAATTCATTCAATAAAACGCAAATATGATTGTATTCGACCTTACCTTTAACCTAAATGGTTATTGGTATTAGCCTTTTTCTACTTGACCGAAATCTAATTCAACCGGAGTAGAACGACCGAAGATCAATACAGAAACTTTTAAGCGACTCTTTTCGTAGTCAACTTCTTCAACAACACCGTTAAAGTCTGCGAATGGACCGTCAGATACACGAACCACTTCACCCACTTCAAATAACGTCTTAGGACGCGGCTTATCAATTGCATCTTGAAGACGGTTAAGAATACGATCAGCTTCTTTAGTCGTAATTGGAGCTGGACGTTCTTTAGTACCGCCAATGAAACCAAGCACACGTGGTAAACTGCTTACCAAATGCCATGATTCATCGTTCATTACCATTTGAACTAAAACGTAGCCAGGGAAGAACTTACGTTCACTCTTGCGGCGTTGACCAGCACGCATTTCAACAACTTCTTCCGTTGGAACAAGTACTTCACCGAAGTATTCTTCCATGTTGTGAATTCGAATGTGTTCTGTTAATGTTTTTTGAACACGACCTTCAAAACCGGAAAAGGCTTGAACTACGTACCATCTCATTTTCTGTTCAGACATGAACTTATACCTTTACATCTGTGATAAATGCAACTACACGAACTAGAATACCATCTAATCCCCATAGCACTAACGCCATAATAGCGGTAACAACTAATACGATAAGTGTAGTTTGGATTGCCTCTTGGCGTGTAGGCCAAACTACTTTACGTACTTCTGTTCTTGATTCAGATGCAAACTCAAGCGCATTGCGCCCTTTACTTGTCTGTAATGCAATGCCACCAGCAATAACAGCGGCAATAATTACAGCAACTGCGCGGATTAACACTGATTCTTCACTAAAAATATTGTTACCAATAACTGTGCCAATTAGAATTATAGCAACTAGTACCCATTTTACAGTTTCTAGTGCTTTTCCTTGGTTTTCAGTATTTGAAGTCATACTACTAACCTGTACCTTAAAGACAAAAAAATCCGCTGTTACACGGTGATGACAGTGGCAGGAGGGAGATAATCGAACTCACAAACATCAGTTTGGAGACCGCCTTTCTACCAATTGGAACTACCCCTACAAACGGAGCACCTAATTATAGGGGCTTTCATTTTTCATGCAAGTTATTCGTAAATAATTATGAATAATATTTGAATTACAAATAGCTTAAATAGATTATGATTAAATTATTTTTGATTATTTTTAAGGTGTAGTTATTTTTAAGGTGTAATTATTTGATATGAAGAATACAGAGAAGAAGAAATACTTTACCTAAAAAATGGTGCTGATACCCAGAATCGAACTGGGGACCTCATCCTTACCAAGGATGCGCTCTACCGACTGAGCCATATCAGCGAATTTGGAGCGGGCGGCGGGAATCGAACCCGCATTATCAGCTTGGAAGGCTGGAGTAATAGCCATTATACGACGCCCGCATGCGTCCTGAATACAAAGTGGTGGAGGGAGAAGGATTCGAACCTTCGAAGGCTGAGCCGTCAGATTTACAGTCTGATCCCTTTGGCCACTCGGGAACCCCTCCACATATTGTACTTCAGTAACTAGTTAAATGGTGCCGACTGCCGGAGTCGAACTGGCGACCTACTGATTACAAGTCAGTTGCTCTACCTACTGAGCTAAGTCGGCGGCGTCACTTAACGAGGAAGGATATTAGAGTAAGCCCCTACCTCTTGCAACCTTAATCGCTAAAAACTAGTTTTTTTTAATTCAGCTGATGAATTATTAGCCACTTCGACTAAGCTTCGAGTCAAAAGACAGCATAACATCAACTGCCGATTAGACTTCAGCGCGTCGCAATGATACCTCACCACCGACATGTGGACAGATAATACCGTCAATTTCTAATAATAACGCGCCAGTATGATCAATGCCTTTGGCTATACCGTGTTTTTGTTTCTCACCCAAGGTTAAAATCACCGGGCAATCTTTAAATGCATCACAACGATTCCACTCTTCGACAAAATGAGAAAAACCAAATTGTTCAAAGTCAGTTAATATTTTAACTAGATGGGATAAATAGCGCGTTGCCAGCTGATTACGATCTATCGGCTGTTGCAGTTGTTGACTGATATCAGTCCAAGCTTGATCTATTTCTAACCCTGCTTGCAATGGCATATTGACGTTAAGTCCCAAACCTATGACTAAATGACATTCACCACCAGCCGTGGCGATAATTTCAACCAGTACCCCGGCAATTTTTTTACCATCAACATAGACATCATTCGGCCATTTCAACTGGGTATTGGCAATGCCTAAATCGGTGAGCGTACGTTCTACGGCAATACCGATCACCAAGCTTAAACCTGATGCGGCCTGAATACCGGCGTCAAGGTTCCAGTAAGTACTGGTATACAGATGAGAGCCATAAGGCGATACCCATTTTTTACCCCGGCGTCCGCGTCCAGCAGTCTGATATTCCGCAAAGCAGCTGTGGCCTTTATGTAATAACGCGGCTTTATCCAATAAATGTTGATTGGTCGATCCGAGTACTTGATGACTTTCAACCGTGACACAACTACCTGCAGCAATCAGTTGGGCATCAATTAACTGCAAAGGCGCAGAAAGTTTATAACCTTTACCGGTGACCTTAAATACATCCAAGCCTATGGTTTCTAATACCTTGACCTGCTTGCTAACAGCCATGCGGCTGACACCTAAGGTTTCACCCAAGGCTTCACCTGAATGGAATTCACCATCAGCAAGTAACCGAATTAACTGTTGTCGTGACGCTGTCATATTAACCACGGCACACCTCCGCCAAGTTAGTTTCACCGTCACGGCCGATAAAGCGCACTTCATGCTGTAGCTCGACCGCAAAACGTGCTGACACCGTCGTTTGTATATGTTTCGCAAGCATAACGATATCATGTGCCGTCGCCGTGCCAGTATTGACGATGACCAAGGCTTGCTCAGTGTGCACTTGCGCGCCACCTTGCTGATAACCTTTTAAATTACATTGATCAATTAACCAGCCCGCCGCTAATTTAATCTTACCGCCCGCGGGATAATGCGGCATGCTTGGGTTTTTATCAGCAATTATGTCAAATTGGGCTTTACTGATGATCGGGTTTTTAAAGAAGCTACCCGCATTACCCAGTTTATTCGGGTCGGGCAGTTTTTGTTGGCGAGTCAAGCAAACCTGCTTAAAAATTGTTAATGCCGAGGCTTCAGCGCCTAAACTGGCTAGCGGACCATAATTAATTTTAGCCACCCAAGGTTTAGGTAATTTAATACCCACAGCCGTGATCACTGCTTTATCTTTAAGCGCGCCTTTGAAAATACTATCACGGTAATCAAATTGGCATTCTGCAGGTGCGTAACGTCGTACCTTTAAGCTTTCAATATCAAGTACATCGACATAATCGCAGAAATCTTTCAGCTCAACGCCATAAGCACCAATGTTTTGCACTGGCGCGGCACCGACAACACCAGGGATCAGGGCTAAATTTTCTAAACCTGCATAGCCTTGCGCCAAGGTCCACTGGACAAACCCATGCCAGTTTTCACCTGCAGCAACATGTAAGCTGACCACATCATCGGCTGATTCATTAACTGTAATACCGGTTAAACAAATTCGAATAACGAGTCCATTGAAGTCATCACAAAACAATAAATTACTGCCGCCACCAAGGATTAACCGCTGAGGTGCGGGGATTGCTAATGCTAATTTCAACTCAGTTAAGGTTGTCACTGTGACAAATTGCGCCGCATAAGCATCAACACCAAAACTGGTGTAAGGTTTTAAATTATGATTTTTTAGTATTTGCATGAAATAATTAGCACTCGTAAAGCATGATCCCATGCAGATAGTACCGTATCTGTATGCAAAACCGAATAATAAAAGGTAACGAGATGCAGTTTCAGTGGTTAAAGAAAATAGAGAACCCATTAGTTAAGCCTTTTTATAAACAATATTTACCCTACTCTCGGCCCAACAAGGCAGAACGTATTGCGGTATTAAAAGATAACAATACCATTGTCGCCTGCGCCCGTTTACGCCCTATAGGAGAGCTGATGTTATTAACCGGGATGTTAGTCTCGCCCGATTACCGTGGCCAACAGCTAGGTCATCGGTTATTACGCGATATGCGTTCTCACTTCACCTCAGATAAAACCTTTACCTTTGCTCTGCCGCACCTTGCCGATTTTTATCATCAGCATGGTTTTACTCCGACAGAACAGGCACCAAACGATATCCAGCAACGTTTTTTGGCCTATCAGCAGCAAGGAAAATCCCTACTGTTATTAGGCTTTAATGATTCTAATCAAGCTGACACCTGATTATCTTTATAATAATATGAAATTACGTTAAGCTGATCACAGCCCATAATTAGACTAATAGACATCATGACAATTAAAACAGACGAACTTAGAACTACCTATATCGATCAGGTGATCACTCCGAGTCAACTGATTAAAGAGTTTCCATTATCTGATAGCGCCGCACAGCAGCTAGTCAATAACCGCCGTGAAATAGAAGCGATTATTGAAGGCAAAGACAAACGCTTGTTGGTTATCATTGGTCCTTGCTCAATTCATGATACTAGCGCGGCTTTAGATTACGCTCGCCGTCTAAAACCATTGCAAGAGCAGTATAAAGACAGCTTAGTCATTGCAATGCGAGTGTACTTTGAAAAACCACGTACAATTGTGGGCTGGAAAGGCTTGATCAGCGATCCTGATTTAAACGGTAAATATCAAGCAAATAAAGGCTTACGTTTAGCGCGTGAGTTGTTAGTTGATATTACTGAAATCGGTTTGCCTATAGCCACTGAATTCCTAGATATGGTTAACGGTCAATATATTGCCGATTTAATCAGCTGGGGCGCAATTGGCGCAAGAACAACAGAAAGCCAAGTGCACCGCGAAATGGCATCAGCATTATCTTGCCCTGTAGGTTTCAAAAATGGCACTGACGGCAATACTAAAATTGCTATTGATGCAGTGCGAGCGGCACAGGTAGAGCATATCTTCTATTCACCAGATAAAGATGGTCTGATGACGGTATACCAGACGCACGGTAACCCATTTGGTCACGTTATCTTACGTGGTGGTAAGACCCCTAACTATGCACAATCACATATCGATGTTGCAACCCAAGCATTAACTGATGCTGGCTTAGCACCGTCTGTTATCGTTGATTTCAGCCATGGTAACAGCCAAAAACTCCACACTAATCAGCTTATTGTGGCTGAAGATGTAATGGCGCAGATGCGCACAGGTAGCATGCAGATTTCAGGCATTATGGCTGAAAGCTTTATTGAAGAAGGTAATCAAGCTGTTGTTGCTGGCGAGCCACTTGTTTATGGTAAGAGCATTACTGATGCTTGTATCCATTGGCAAGACACTGAAAAATTATTAGCGGATCTTGCACTAGCAGCAAGTGATCGTATCGCTATCGCATAAGCGCAGCACTAAATAGTACTATATTGTAGAAATTAAAAAGCCGCGTTATTGACGCGGCTTTTTGTTATCTATCCCATCAGTCTTTATTTTTAGACACGCTTTAAAGAATGATACTCTGCAGATCTGCGCCTTTACGGTTAAGCATATGTATTGACTTAATGCGACGAATGGTGCCTGACTTACCACGAATAACCAAAGTTTCCGTGGTAGCAATATTACCTTTACGCTGCACACCTTCAACCAAATCACCTTTGGTAATACCTGTCGCGGCAAAAATCACATTATCGGTTTTTGCTAATTTATCCAGCGGTAAGATCTCACCAACAACCAAGCCTAATGCCTGACAACGTGAAATTTCAATTTCACCTGCAGCGCGGTTTTCGGGCGTATCACCTTTCACATCATGACGTGCTAATAATCGCGCCTGCATGTTACCGTCCATTGCACGTATTGCCGCCGCCGAGATAACCCCTTCAGGCGCGCCACCAATGCAATACATCATATCGACTTCGCTATCTGGCATACAACATAAGATAGACGCAGCGACATCACCATCAGGTAGTGCGAATACACGCACACCCATCGCTTGCATCGCTTTAATTGTTGAATCGTGACGTGGTTTAGCTAAAGTCACGACAGTTAACTCTGTGAGGTCTTTATTCAGCGCCTTAGCGACATTACGAATATTGTCTTCAAGCGATAAATTTAAATCAATGGCGTCTTTCGCATCTGGGCCAACGACTAATTTTTCCATATACATGTCAGGTGCTTTTAGAAATGCGCCTTTCTCACCAACGGCTAGTACAGCAACCGCATTGGACTGACCCATCGCAGTCATGCGCGTGCCTTCAATCGGGTCTACCGCGATATCGACCGCATCAGCACCGGCTATTTTGGTACCGACTTTTTCACCGATATAGAGCATAGGTGCTTCATCGATTTCACCTTCACCAATGACGATCTCACCATCAATATCAATTTTGTTTAACATCACACGCATGGCTTCAACTGCAGCACCATCGGCAATATTCTTATCACCACGGCCTAGCCATTTATAACCAGCAAGGGCAGCCGCTTCAACGACGCGCGAAAATTCAATGGCAAGTGTACGTTTCATTTGTTAACTCCTATACATAAGTAGGTAAATTTTAAAGCACTACTTATTTAATTACAATTTGAGAACCGTTATATTTATACATCTAATATTTAAGATCATATTTAAAACTCATATTAAAAGTAATAACCCCCAATACATCAGCATTATGACCTAACTAATAACTACATCCGTTTGTGGTATGCAACTACACGCCAGTATTTTTTTAGCCTTTTTACCATCATCAGTTAATGCATGATCGGCAAGTACCCGTACTTCACCCGATTCTAAGGTCACTCGACAAACACCGCAGTAACCCGCTCGGCAGTTATAAGGGATATTTACGCCATTTTTTTCTGCTTGTTCTAATAAGGTGGTTTTGTTATCACCAACAAAGCTGGTGTCCCAACTATCCAATAGGATATTCACCGGCTTACCCGGCGTCTCTGAATGTTTATGATCACCAAAGCTTTCAGTAAACTGTTGCTCAGCGGATACATTTAGCGCCGTTAACGCCGAGGTCATGGTACTCATAAACGCTTCAGGACCACAGACATACACAGAGCGTTCATTAATATCACGCACCACATCAGCTAGCATTTGCTGATCAATACGCCCCGTTAACCCTGTCCAATCACTTTGTTTTTTTTCACCTGTTAAGGTTAATAGCAAGCGCATATTGGTATGCTGACGTGTCAGTAGCTGTAGTTCATCAAGGGCAATCAAGTCTTCGGCAGTTTTTGCACTGTAAAAGAAGACAATGTCTTTATCACATTCAGTATCGGCATAATACCGCGCCATCGACAGCATAGGGGTAATACCACTGCCAGCTGACAGTAATAGTAATTTCTGTGTTGTCGCAGTAAATGCATGAAATGGGCCACGCGGTGATGATGCGCCTAAGCGACCGCCAACCGTTAAATTATCATTCAACCAGTTGGAAGCTTTACCTTCAGGCACACGCTTTACCGTAATCGCTAATAAGTCTGGTCGGCTGGGTGATGATGACAAGGTATAGTTGCGCATCACCAGATCCTGACCAATCTTTAGATTAAGCGTAATGAATTGCCCCGGTTTATAATTCAATAGCGCAGCGGGTTCAACCCGAAAACGAAACGTTTTAGTATCTGGCGTTTCATCAATAACCGCGACACAACATAACTGGCGGGTTTCGCCTTTGCCCCATAAGGTTTTAGCTTGTTGCTGAGCAGGATGTTTCACTATCGATTTGGGTGCTAATACCACTGGTTGCTGTTTAGGGCGATTATCGGCATAAAACTTAGGGGCATGATATTCCAATACTTCAATACTATCACCCAACTTAATCACGGCATCGTTATGACTAATTAAGTTTTGGCCGAAATCAATTCGGCCATCGTTATCTTTGCGGAATAAAATTAGCGTTTTAAGTGGCTCTTTATCATCAGCAAAATGGGTCTCGCCAGGGCTCAATGTCGTAAAGATACAACGTTCACAGGCTTTGACTAATTCAAACTTAGCATCACCTATCTTGATCCGCTTCCAAGTGTCTTCGGCAAAAGGTTCACAACCAGTCACGACTAAGTTAGTTCGGAATTGACGCATATCGATTGGTCGTGCGGTACTACGGTTAAGTTCATCTAGCGAAGCTTGTGAGATTAATAACAGTGGATAACCATCAGCAAAGCCCGTCTGCTTATCAACATTCGCGACTTGGCGTGAAGACTGCGCACCGAAATACAGTAACTGGCAATCAATATCCAGAAATTTCATTAACCAGCGATTAATATCATAGCTACAATGCTGACCTTGAACAATCGAGTCCCAGATCGTTACATCAGTATAATTCGGTTGTAACTCTTTAAACGTGAAGGCAATCGGCGGCATTTTTGGCGCTGACAGCATAATCCCTTGGGCAGCAACTTCAATCTTGATGGTCGAAATTTTAGGCTGCGTTCGACCGGTAATAAACTGTCCTTGCATGTCACTAATCATAAAACGGCGATCATGATCTAAACCCATCTCACTGACCTGTGATTGGGTTAAGTTAATTGCTTTTGCAGACTTTAATGGATAAATAGCCAGTCCAGATAAATTTATTTTAGCCACGAATTAATTCCCTTACTGTAACGACGTTGACACCTTCAGATAGCTGTTTATATAACTGATAGCGCAATAAAATACTGAGCAAGATAATAGCTTACAATAATAACGCCATAAGCACTATGGAACTGTTTCTTAAATCGATCGAATGCCAGTGTTGCGTCTGAAAACAAAAACACAATGGCACCAATAAAGGCATAAAGACTGGTTGAGCTATTTAGACTAAAGTAACGTTCGCCACTGATCCATGCCATGATGACAATAATACTCATGTACACAAAAACTGGCGCTTTCATTGCCGCGAGTGATGGCCACAGTATGGTTAAATACAGCATTGCGACAAGGATTAAAGGCATGATAAGCGCCCAAGTATAAGTCAGATCTAGCTGCATAGAAAAAGCAATAATGTAAGCAACATGGGCTACTAAGAAGCTTAATAAACCGGGGATAAACCTATCTTTGGGGAGCATCAGGAAGATATCACCTAAGGTCGACAACAATAGCCCTAGTAAGATAAGCCAAACATAATCACTGAGGGTTGGGGCTAGATGCCAGCATAGCGCCGCAATTGCCAATGTCGTGATCGGTTTGAATACATAGAACAACCATTTTCGTTCTTTATAGGCACCATATAAGTGCAGTGCTGCGGACACCAAGATAATCAGTGTGCTTATTATTAGCGTCGTTGTAACGTCCATTTTTGACTCTTCCATCGCATTGAATAAATGCTCAATTCTGAGTCATTCCCACTGGTATATACAAGCATTAAAACGCTATAAATGTGCGTGGGTTAACAATTATAAACATAACAACCTGTAATATTAACGAAATGCTAGACAGAAATTAGCGAACTAGACTAGTTTATTCACTCATAAAACGGCTAATAAACACTGATGGAGATTATTATCATGGAACAGCAACAAGCATTACAGAATCACCTTATCGCGATTGAAATGTACATTTGCCATTTAGGTAAAACATTTGAAGAAGCGTGTGATGAACTGAACCTTGATATTACCGACCAGCTTGCGCTAAAAAGCATGATGGTCGCATAAGTAAATCCTGCATAACTGAGGATAGTCGATTAAAATTATTCTTCTGAGCCGACTTTTATTTTTTTATTGAACGGTAATACCACATCAGAGACAGGCAGCTCAAAACCGAGTACACGCACAGTCTCATCAATTAAGCCTTGTCTGGATATGGGTTTATTAATACAGCCTTGCATCTGAGCATGCAAACAACTCTGTAAATCAAACTTTAAGGCATCCTCAACTAACGCGATAATGGGGGTGTTATTATGACTAAAACTAGTATTATCACTGCAACCAGAACGCAACATTTTAGTGGTCGCAATACCATCCGCACCTGGTATCTGCATATAAATAACATCAAAGTTATATTTAGGCATGAGCTCTAGCGCTGCTAAACCGTTATTTGCGGTAACGACCTGCATCTGCAACTGTGTCATCATTTGCTGAGCGACCAGTTGATTTATTTTATTATCTTCGATCAGTAATACTTTCAGTCCCGCTAATTTATCGACGGCGAGATCATTACTACCGACTATATGCTGAGCACGTAATTGATAAGCACGAAGTAATCTTAAATTTATTTTAAACTGCGCCCCTTCACCTAACGTACTGTCCACCTGTAGATGCCCTTGCATCAGGTTAATTAAACGCGAGCAAATGGCTAAGCTTAGACCACCACTAGGTAAGTCATTCGACTTATGATTATACGGCAGTTGTTCGTTATCAAATAAGTGCGCTAGCTTGGTCACTGGAATACCGATCCCCGAATCACTAATAGTAAAAACAAGATCAGCCATTTCACCGTTTTCATGGCTATCATCAACCTGACTGCAGATGACTTTGAGCTCTACAAATCCTCTATCGGTAAATTTCAACGCATTAGCGACCAAGTTAACTAACACTTGTTGCAGGCGAACCGGATCGCCAATATAGAAGCGGTGTAAATCTTCATCGTAATTCAAACTAAAACGTACCCGTAAATTATGATTTATTAATGGTCGCAGGGAAGTATAAACCCGATCTAGTATGGCTAATAAATCAAAACGCACTTCTGCTAACTCTAAATTTCCCGACTCTATTTTAGAATAATCCACGACATCATTTAGCACCATTTGCATATGGGTGGCAGACTGTTGCATTAACTTCAAATATTCTGCTGATTTCATATCTTGTGGCATTTCACACAATAGCTCAGCAGTTCCCAAAATACTATTCATTGGGGTGCGAATATCATTCGTTAAGTTTTCGACAAAATGTTGCTTAGATTGCGCGAGCTGTAATTTATTGCTCTTAGCTTCAGCCATGTTCTGCTGCTGTGAATTCAGTAAATCCACCAGCCCGTCTAACTCAATATAAGGAGAACTAAATGATGCATAAGGACTGTCACTATTCGCAGCCGCAGCTTGGCATTGTTGCTGCAGTATCGCTAAAGGTTGAGAAATCAATCTCTGTAATACCACCTTCGAAATAACCAGGGCGGTAAGTAATAACGGTAATGTAACCAGTAGCAAATTTGTTTTCAGCGTTGTTAATATTTCAGCCTGCAGCGGTGCCACTTGTTGACTCAACACTGCAATAGTAATGAATATAACGGCAATCACAGACGCTAACATAATTAATATTAACGTTCGTATTTTACTGAATAACGAAGACTGTAAAATTATTTTATTGGAATCGACCTTGATCGCTCGCATACCTGTCATCCTTTTAATTCTTATCTAATAAATTTAGCCAATATTGCCAAAATTGCCAAAATTGCTTGAATATCTGCTGTTTTTTCACTAATACAAAATTCCTATAAGGTTTTTAAAAGAGGATAATGGTTTATTTCTGCTAGCCTGCTCGGTTTATGCTGTACAATAGTAAGCATCGACTAGAAAATAGGGTTGGAATTTGAGCAATGCTCCTATATAGTTCCTGCCCCATAAATGCTTTCTAGCAATTATATTTATTCAATTCTATTTAAGAGGTAGCTTCTTTGCGCTTTCAAGATTTCGGTATCGACCCACGTTTAATCAGTTCAATCGAACATTTAGGATTTGAACAAGCAACAGAGGTGCAGGAAGCAGCTATCCCACTTATTTTAGGTGGCTGTGACATCATGGCTACATCGCAAACGGGTAGTGGTAAAACCATTGCTTATGGTCTGCCAATATTACAACGTATGTTAAAGCAACGTCGTTTCGAGCACCGTGCTGTACGTGCTGTGATCTTAGCACCAACACGTGAGCTTGCGATCCAAGTACATGCAAACATGAAACACTTGGGCATGAGCCTAGACTATCAAATCCAATTGATTATTGGTCGTGAGTCGTTTCAACACCAAGAAAAATTACTGCGTAAAAATCCAGAGGTGTTAATTGCGACACCAGGTCGTCTGCTTGATCATATCCGTGGCAGATCTATTTCACTTGAGCACTTAGAATTTTTAGTGCTAGATGAAGCTGACCGTATGTTAGACATGGGTTTCCGTGATGACGTATCTGCAATTTCAAACAGCGCGCCAAACGTAAAACGTCAAACTATGCTGTTCTCTGCAACACTAGAGCACGTTGATGTAGCAAATATTTGTAACCAAGTATTACGCGCACCAGAACGTATTGAGATTAACCGTTCAAACGATCAACATGAAAAGATTGAACAGCGTCTGTATTTCTCTGACAATTTAACGCACAAAGAAGAACAATTAGTCCATATTGCTAAGACTGAAGACTATCGCCAACTGTTGATCTTCACTGCAACAAAATCAGATACTGAACGTCTAGCAAAATTATTAGTTGATAACGATATCAATGCCACTTCAATTCACGGTGACATGTTACAAAATCAACGTAAACGTACCTTAGAAGATTTCCGCCGTGGTCGTGTTGAAGTATTAGTTGCAACAGACGTTGCCGCTCGTGGTCTTGATATCCGTACATTAAGCCATGTTATCAACTTTGATTTACCGATTAACCCAGAAGACTTTATTCACCGTACTGGTCGTACTGGTCGTGCTGGCGCAACAGGTATTGCTATCTCACTAGTAAGCCCGAAAGATTGGCTTTCATTTGGTAAGATCGAAAGCTACTTAAAAGTAAAACTGCCTTGCACTATGCTAGAAGGTTTTGAAGCTAAGTTTAAAGGCCTTAAACCAAAACCAGCGAAGAAACGCTTGCCGGCTAGCAATCAAGGTCGCCCAACCAAGCTGGCGCGTAAAGGTGATAAAAATGCTCCTACGCACAAGCAGAACACAGCGCCGAAGCAAGAGAAGAAACAATCTATGCGCGATTCAATGGCAAGTGCTGTGGATAGCGGTTTCGCTCCGATGAAGAGAAAGCCAAGAGCTGAAATCATCGACGATGGTCACGAAGAAGATTAATCCTAAAAACCTGCTCCCGAGCAGGTTTTTTTATTTATACTGGTTGTATCTTTTTGTTTATACTGTTTTATAAGACTTTTTATGAAACTGGTAGACCAATTTAGCTCACAGGAGAGCAACCATGGCTGGATTAAGTTTAATCGCCCTACTCGATGATATTGCATCGGTACTGGATGATGTCGCACTAATGACAAAAGTCGCCGCGAAGAAGACCGCTGGTGTGTTAGGTGATGATCTGGCACTCAACGCCCAACAAGTATCCGGTGTCAGCGCCGACCGCGAACTGCCCGTGGTTTGGAAAGTCGCTAAAGGTTCTTTTAAGAACAAAGCGATTCTAGTACCTGCCGCACTCCTTATTAGCGCTATCGCCCCTTGGTTAATTACCCCCCTGTTACTTATCGGCGGCTTATTTTTGTGCTTTGAAGGTGCCGAGAAGCTTCATCATGCTAAATCGACAGCCGCGGATGAGAATGACAGCGACGATGATGCATTAGCTGGACTGTCAGTTGAAGAGTTCGAAAACCAAAAAGTCAAAGGCGCGATTAGAACCGATTTTATATTATCTGCCGAAATTATTGTTATTGCCTTAGGCACAGTACAAATTCAATCATTAACAACGCAGTTAACCGTGGTGAGCTTAATTGCCCTACTCATGACTGTAGGCGTGTATGGTCTAGTTGCTGGCATCGTCAAGATGGACGATGTCGGTTTATACTTAGTCAATAATAGCCAAGTAAAAACACTAAAATATTACTTGGGTAATGGCCTACTGACTTTCGCACCAAAACTGATGCGCTCATTAGCGGTGATAGGGACCGTTGCTATGTTCTTGGTTGGTGGCAGTATTGTCCTGCACAGTATTCCAGGATCTCACGATGTCGTCCACACGCTACTGACTATGTTACCAGAGGCCTTAGTACATAACGTGGTCATCAGTACTCTCGCACCGATTGTAATCGATGGCTTAGTCGGATTATTGGCAGGCTTTATGGTGTTGCTGGTTGTCAGTGGCGTACAAAAATTAAAAGCCTGATTAAGGCAATATTTAAGGTGATTGTTAGGTCGTTGTTAAGGTAATAATTACCTCAATAAATAATGAGTAACGAAGCTTAATTTTACGGCGTCGTTACTCATTCGCTCTATCTAATCAAGCCGACTGCTTAACACCAAACTTCAGGTTTGATTGCGATAGTCACATCACCCGACATAACTTGAATGTCGCCATCTTGGATCATTAGTTGTAGTTCCATGTTACGGCTATATAGCTTTTCCATTTGCTCTGCCGTTTCATCATCAATGTATTGAATTGATAAGTTGTCTGCGCTGTATTTAATCTTCTTAAACCATAAACCTGCGCTACGACCGCCATAGGTATAGATTGTCGCTTTCTGCGATTGGTTGCTGGCTTTCTTTAAACGCTTGTCCGATGGTTGACCCAGATCGATCCACTGTTCGATTACACCAATATCAGACTTAAACCAGATATCAGGTTCTTCATCTTCACCTAAGCCTTTAGTAAAGCTTAAACGCGCTTCTGCATCAACGTTTAACATCCATGCTAACAAACGTAGCATTAAACGATTGTCGTTCTCAGACGGATGCTGTGCAAGGGTTAGCGGGATATCGTTAAGGTAAACATGATTGTCGAGATCAACAATAGATACTTTTGCTTTTAAAATCGTTGCTGTTAAAGCCATGGAATTCACTAATAAAGGAGATATGACAGGCATGATACACCAGTCAACAGAGCAAGAAAGCTTAAGCCAAAAAAAAAGCCTAATAATCGTATATTGCTTTCACAACATCGACCATTAGACTTAATTTATACTGACTAATTAATGCATTGCTACGTTAATTAAACAACTTCTTTTGGACCACCGAATGAAGTAACAGCCGGTGCTTTTCCTTTGAATTTCTCAAACTCAACCTGACACGTATTCGCTGATGTTGCTTGCGCAAGTTCAGAAGAACCGATATCGATTGTTAGGGTATTTGGATCGCCATAAGTATCTAACGCGCCAATGCTTTCATCCACAGGACCATACCAAGCGCCCTCTTGAATACGAATAACATCTACAGGGTAGTTATCATCAACTACCGCACCTGCTAATAGCTGACCACGGTCATTAAATACGCGGACGATGTCGCCGTCTTTAATACCACGTTTCTTCGCATCAGCAGAGTTCATGAACACAGGCTCACGACCTTGTACTGTGTAAGTCGCACGGAACGCTTCTGATTCACACATTTGTGAATGCAGACGTTTGTCCGGGTGACAAGACTGCATCCATACTGGGAATTCATCTGATTTCGGACCACCATGTGAGCGTTCTTCTTTCTCGAACCACATTGGGTGACCTTTACAGTGTTCATAACCAAAACGAGCAATCTTACGGCTGTAGATCTCAATGAAACCAGAAGGTGTGCCCAAGGCATTCACTTCAGGATCTTCACGGAAGTCAGCATGGCGCGTCCAGTTTTCACCGTCACCAAAATGGAAGTAACCTTCTTTCCAAAATTCGTGGAAGTCTGGCATTTCCCATTTACCGGCATTGGCCGTTTTAGATTCGTTATAAAGCTGCTCTAACCACTGCACTTCACTCTTACCTTGGGTATAGTCTTTGCTCTTGCCCCAACGTTTCGTTAGTTCAGTAAAGATCTGAAAGTCAGTTTTAGATTGGAACAGTGGGTCAACTAGCTTCTTCATACCCAGTAAACCTTTGGCGCGGTATGAACCATAGATATCTAAATCGTTACGTTCGTACTGAGTACAAGCGGGCAATACGATATCAGAGAAACGACATGTTGCTGTCCAGTTGTAATCAATCGCGATCACAGTTTCCAATTTCTGGAATGCTGCTTTCATCTTGTTACGATCTTGATGACGATGCCAAGGGTTACAACCCGTGAATACCATCATTTTAATATCTGGGAAAGTGATTTTAGAGCCATTGGCATCAATCACTTTACCTGGGTTTTGCAATGCATCAACGAAACGCGCTACCGGTAATGTACTGCTGGCACCTTTAAAGTCTTTACTTTCGTGACGAATTGGCTTGCCTGAATCAGGGTTACGTGGGAATGCACCCGCACCAACAGCGCCAGAGCTAGGAACACCAATCGAGCTATAGTGATGACCATAACTGATGCCGCCACCAGGCAGACCAATTTGACCTATCATTGTCGCTAATACCGCGCCCATCCAATATGGTTGTTCACCATGTTGTTGACGTTGAATTGACCAACCAAATAACAGTTGAGTACGACCATTTGAGATTAACCGTGCAAAATCACGGATCTCATCAGCAGGTACACCACAGATTGCACTTGCCCATTCCGGTGTTTTTTCTACTTTGTCTTCAGTTTCACCTTGCACATACTGCAAGAATTTATCGAAACCAAGCGCATAAGTATCGATAAATTTCTGATCATGCAGATCTTCTTTCACCATAGTGTGTGCAACAGCCAGCATGAAAGGTACATCGGTATGCGGATTGATGTAACGATGTTCATTGCCCAAGAAGTTTTGAGTTTTGTTCTTCACGGGATCAACACTAATTACACGAATTTTCTTCTCTGCAACTTTGTCTTTTAGCTGTTCTAGGTATTCAAAACTATCATGCGTTTCACAGTTCCAACCTACTTGTAGGTTTTTCACTGGATCCGTCGCCCATAAGATAATAGTTTTACTGTTATCTAGGATTAACGGCCATGATGTACCCGGTGCATATACTTCTGTCGAACCAAGTACATAAGGTAGAATTGTCTGACCAGCACCGGTTGAGTAATCACCCACATCTTTTACAGAATTACCGTGCATTGCGATCGCACGAGCCATGTGGCTACCACAGCTGTGTAATTGACCTGTGGCACGCCAACCGTTAGCACCAGTATGTAGACCAGATGGACCATAAGTATTCTGAACACGCTCTAGTTCTTCGTAGAACATGTCTAATGCTTGATCCCAAGTAACACGGATGAAGCGATTGTCACCACGTTGTTTTGTGTCACTCTTCTCACGGTTTAGATACCAATCTAAACGTACCATAGGGTAACGTACACGTGATGGGCTATAGATAATACCTTCGATGCCTTTTAGCATGTCCGTTGGGTATTTATCTAATTCAAACGCTTTCACTTCTGTAACTTTACCGCCATGAATCTTGGCACGGAACGCACCCCAGTGCGAACCAGTTAATTTCCATTCTGCACGCTCAGCCATAGTAGCCGCGCTTGCTGTATTTGGTACTAACAAGCTAGGACCAATCACCGCCACTGCAGATGTCGCCATCACCCCTTTTAGAAAGGAGCGACGACTTACCGATACATTGTCATTATTAGACTTTTTGTCTTTATTAAACATAGTCATATTTCTCTTTGAATTAGTGAGCATCTTTGCTGTAATCAGATGAATGGTTTTGTAGATACTTCAAGATAACATCATGCGTATCGCCATCTAAGTTCACAAAGCCTTGCATACCGGCAAACATACCAACCCAAGTATTGGCATCAAAATGAGCTTCTGCTGGTTGGGTATGACAAACACTACAGGTTGTTTGGTAAGCGCCTTTCGCATAATCCCAAATGTTTTGTAGGTTTTCTTCATAACCTTTTTTATCTACCCATAGCGTGAACGTTACTTGTTCCCAAGGTAAACCAGTTAAATCATCTTCTCTCTTATCACCACGAACGAATAATGATTCATCTTGTGATGCTTCTTTTGACAGTGTTGCTTGAACAATGTTCTTAGCAAAATCAAAGTACAGTACGCGACCGTAACCTTTAGCTTTATGCCAAGTGACTAATTCAATTTCTAGACGGTTACCTGATTCTGCAATCACTTTAAACTTAGTCGCAGGTGTTAATACACCTAGGTACTCAGGTTCTTTGTCATTTTTATAAAGTGGTGTTTGTACCAGTGAGTAGTACTCTTTGCCAACTTCAAACGAATGACCTTCAAGGTTTCTCGCCATTTTACCCAGTTCACTGATCGCAGACGTATCCATTTCAGGTAAATGATGCGCAATACCTTTATGACAATCTAGACAAGATTGATCACGTTCTGCCGCTTTACGCATTTGCACTTGTGCACGCTCAGACATTTTAGTGAAATCCATGCTCTTGTAGTCATGACAGTTTCGACATTCAAGTGAGCCATTGGCTTTAAAACGTGCCCATTCGTTTTGCGCGAGATGCAAACGTTTAGCTTCGAATTTTTCTTTGGTATCAACAGTCCCTAATAACCAACCAAATACGTCTTTACTTGCACGTGCTTTAGCGGCCATTTTATCAGACCATTTATGCGGTACGTGGCAATCTGGGCAAGTAGCGCGAACACCACTACGGTTAGACCAATGAATAGTACTTTGAATTTCTTGGTAGTTATTTTCTTTCATACTATGACAAGAAATACAGAATGCTTCAGTGTTGGTTGCTTCCAGTGCAGTATTGAAACCACCCCAAAAAATAATACCAGCAAGGAAAGCACCACAAGTAATAACACCTAAAGAGATATGTTTACTTGGCTTACTAAATACACGCCAAGAGCGCGCGATCATAGAAAATAATTTTTTCATTATTGTAATACCTGGATAATGATTAGTTGAGTAATTTGATTAATGTGTTGGTAGACCAAAAAGGATATGACTCATCCAAATAACAAAACCATAACCAAATACACTAATGGTTGCGAGGATCGGAAATAAGAATATGGTGAGAAAGATGAATAATTTCCACTCGCCTTTTTTTTCAGTTCCTGTACTACTTGTCTGTTGGTTCATGTTAACTCCTGCAACAATGAGGGCCTATAGAATGTGGGGTAATTATAGCGTTTATAGCAGTGTAAAGTAAGGTCAATTAAAAAAAAGTGCAATAGATCAAAGAAAACCTGATTCTGAAAATCCTTTATAAAACAACGCAATATTGAGTCAACTTATGTCGCTTTATATAAAACAAGAGTGCGGATATGACAAGTTGTGAAGAATTACGTCAGCTTACGTCAACTTATGTCGAACGGTCGTTAATGAGCACATCACACAATAATTAACCCGCACTTCTTTCTCGCATGAGGTAGGGATATACAACTACACTAGTTTAAGAACGCCAAAATATCTATGAACTAGATGGTTATACTTTGTTAAAAAATGTAACCATCTATAATATATACAAAACACTTACACTGGATAGTAATAATTTTTTGCTCAGAATAATCCTGTGTTTTTTTGTTTTTGGCGAAGTCAACTAGAGTGGGGGAAGGTAGGTTAATTGCAAAAGATCAGAACAATATAAAGTCATCAGCCAACAATAAATATTACCCAGTAATTCTTATCGCTATTTTCTTCTTTGCAATAGCAACAACACCATTAATAGGGCATATATAATAGGTTCTATCCAGCCAGATTTCACCGAAAGGTAGTAATGAACAGGGGTTAAGATAGCAGCAAGGTAAACAAGGTTGTGTAATTTTTGCCAGTTTTGTTTCATTTTACGTCGCACCCACATCGGAGAGGTCAACGCTAACAAGAGTAAAATAACAAACGCGATCATACCAAGCCAAATATATGGCCTTTTAACCAACTCTTGGAATAACAAGCCGATATCCCACCCCTGATCGAGCCAGGCAAACGCAGTTAAATGTAAACTTGCATAAAAGAAACAATATAAGCCAATAAGACGGCGTGTCGAAATCAACAAACCTTCCTTATAACGTTTAGCTAACGGTGAGATAACGAGTGTTAATACCAATAAATTTAATGCGCCTTTACCTAAAAAATGGATCACCGCTTGCACAGGATCACCACCTAATGCATCAGCGTCTATTGCTAACCCCAAATATATTAATGGCATAATTGCCAGCACATGAATATAGGCTTTCAAATACGGCATGTGTTTGTAAGTTAGCACTGGCATTATTAAATAAACCTCTTCAGATCCATTCCTTGGTATAAACTCGCCACTTCTTCTGCATAACCATTGAACGGTAAGGTTTTAATACGTTTAGATGAAAAAATACTGCCATTACCGATACGACGTTCAGACGCTTGACTCCAGCGTGGATGATCCACTGCGGGGTTAACATTGGCATAAAAACCATACTCACGTGCAGCAAGACGATTCCAGGTAGTTGGTGGCTCTTTTTCTAACAAGTGAATTTTTACAATCGATTTAATGCCTTTAAAACCATATTTCCACGGCACAACTAAACGTATTGGCGCCCCATTTTGCGGCGCTAGGGTTTTACCGAAGGTACCAACTGACAGCATAGTTAGTGGGTGCATCGCTTCGTCCATACGTAGTCCTTCGACATACGGCCAATCAAGACTCCCCCCAAGATAAGCAGAGGCTTGACCTGGCATTTGTTTCGGGTCGTACAAGGTTTCAAACGCGACATATTTGGCTTTCGATGTCGGATTGGCTTTTTTGATGATTTCAGCCAGTGAAAAACCCGTCCACGGGATCACCATCGACCATGCTTCCACACAACGCATCCGGTAAATCCGTTCTTCTAAATCCGCCACTTTAAACAAGTCGTCATAGCCTAAGGTAATTTCTTTTTCGACGGCGCCGGTGATCGTTAACGTCCAAGGTTCGACTTTAAAATCCTGCGCATTTTTTTGCGGGTCAGTTTTAGCTGTGCCAAACTCGTAAAAATTATTATGCGAGAGCACTTTTTTCTCTGGTGTCCAGATCTCACCATTAGCGTAATCTTTACTGCCGGTTAAAGTCAGGGGCGATTGTGCAAATGCCTGACTATTGGTTTTGCTCTTATCAGCAGAAAAAATATCAAAGATACTGGCTTGCGCAGGGCTAGCGGCCGCAAGTCCCACACCAGCAAGACCTAATTGTTTGAGGAATTGTCGACGTTGCTGATATACCGGTTCCGCAATAACATCATTTTCACTTGCTTGAGATTTTTTTTTAGACTTAATAATCATTCCGTTACCTGCTTGGTTAACTTCCCATGTAGTAATCATGGTCTATTTAAACAAATTGTTCATCACAGAATTATCACAATAGCGGTACAATTTTATATAAATGCAATGCAGCCTTATATAAATACAGCGCCAATAATCACTTTAACGTTATGATTTTTTGTAACTACGCTTTGCTGCTGGTTTTTTCTTAAAGTTACGTCCTGCAGGTTTACCACTTGAAAGACCACGTAAACCATCCGGCAGTGTCGCTTTAGCTTGGTCAATCATGCCAGATAGTTGTTGTAATAGTCCGCCCATGAAATGCTGATAGCTGGCTTCTTTTTTGCTAATACCATCAAGTACCGATTCCCATTGCGCGGTCATATCCGGTAATGTCGCCGATTCAGGCAAGGCATTAATCAGCCCTTTTCCTGCGTCCGTAGATAAAATTAGCTTGTTGTTACGCACGAGGAAATTACGTCTAAATAACAGTTCAATAATCCCCGCGCGCGTGGCTTCGGTTCCCAGTCCATCGGTGTCTTTTAATATTTTACGGATTTCACTGTCTTGTACATAACGCGAGATCCCCGTCATGGCCGCAAGTAAGGTCGCATCACTGAAATGTTTCGGTGGCTGAGTCTGCTTTGTAACACACTCGGCTTGCTGGCATAATACCTGTTCCCCTTTTTTAATGGTGGGTAGTTGCGCAGCTAATTCTTTTTCAGCTTCAGTTTGCTTGCTATCACTCGCTGCTGATTTCGGAAATAAGACTTTCCACCCCTGCTTTAAGGTCATTTTTGCTTTGGCAATAAACAGTCCACCAGCAATGGTAATTTCAGCCACGGTATCGGCATATTCATAAGACGGATAAAACTGACACAGATATTGCCTTGCGACTAATTCATAAATATTCTTTTCGCTGCTATTGAGTCGGTCGACATTGCTACTTTTTTCGGTAGGGATAATGGCATGATGCGCCTCCACCTTGCCATCGTTCCAAGCTTTGCTGCGTAAACTCTGATCCGCATTTAGCGCAGCTTGATTTAATGAGCTGCTGGTATTAGCTATCGCCTTAATCACACTGCCACGATGAGCATAATGTTCTTTGGGTAAATAACGGCTATCAGAACGTGGATACGTTATGAGTTTATGACGCTCGTATAAGGCTTGGCAGGTATCTAATACTTGCTGCGCGCTCATGCCAAAACGCTTAGCGCCATCAATCTGTAGTGACGATAAATTGTAAGGAAGTGGCGCTGCTTGTTGTTTGTTTTTCTTTTCCAGCTTGGTCACTTCGCCCATTTGACCTTGGACACGACTCACCACATTTTCAGCTAATTTTTTTACCAATACCCGACCATCCTCATCCATATACGGACGACAGGCTTCGCTCGGTTTCCACTTGGCTGTAAATGCGTCTTGCTGCTGGGTTTGTAGATGCGCCAATACTTCGTAGAAAGGCTTACTGACAAAATTGGCTATCTCGATATCACGCCTGACCACTAACCCTAAGATAGGGGTTTGCACTCGCCCGACCGACAAGACACCCTGATACCCGACTTTTTGGCCTTGCAAGGTATAAGCACGAGTCATGTTCATGCCATAGAGCCAATCGGCACGCGAACGCGCTAAAGCGGATACCGACAAAGGAATGTAATCGCTGTTGAGTTGTAGATTATTTAAGGCTTTGGTTACCGCTGCGGGGTTCATATCGCTAATTAACAGGCGTTGCGCGGTATTTTTCTTTTTTGCCGGTGTTTTAAGAAACTCAATCACTTCATCCACCAGCAACTGCCCTTCTCTGTCAGGATCACCCGCATGCACCAAACTAGTGGCTTTTTTGACAAGCCCTCTTAATACGGTTAGCTGTTTACTGGTATTCGGTTTTTTCTTTAATTGCCAAGTTTCAGGTACGATCGGTAGGTGTTCTAAACGCCATTTTTTATAAGCATCATCATAAGCGTCAGGTTCGGCTTGTTCGAGTAGGTGACCAATACACCAAGACACTACATCGCCATTACCAACCTCAATATAACCTTGTTGTTTTTTGTGAGGTTTGGGTAATACGTCGGCAATAGCACGACCAAGGCTGGGTTTTTCGGCAATATAAAGTTTCATGATGTTAGCAATTACTGACTGTATGAATAAACAGTTAATGTAGCTAATTTTGATGTGTAAGTCTATGACTTAAAAATGCGGAGTAGTAAGAATAGATTAACGTATTAAGCAAAATTCGATACGTTAATCTGTTGCCAGTAAACAGTGTCATTACATTAGACGATTGCGCGGCCTAAATATTCCACTAAAGCTTCAGACAAGTTAAGCCATTCATCTTCAGGTACAAAGGCTGTTGGATCATCTTCGTCATATTCGCCGAACTCTTCCCAATATACTTCACGTACTGCACAGGCGAAGTCATTATTCAATTCTGCCATGTCGGCAATGCTACCAAACCAAACAATATGGCGTAAATCGATGGTTAGCTCGTTAACGTGTTCAATCCATTCTTCATCTGAATTTGTTTGTGCTTGTAATACCTTAAAGCGTTGCTTCGCGGCAAACACTAACTCACCATCCATCTCGCCAGTGTCAGCTAGAATAGCCAAGTACTCGCCATAAATAAACTCTATAGCTTCTTTACGGCCACTACACCAGTGTAGCTTGGTGCCTCTGCTACCTAATACTGATGCATTGTAAGAATCATCAATATGCACGATAGCCCAGCTATCTATAAATCTACTCATGGTTTTCTCTTTAGTTTAGGTGACGACAGGTTATCAATCGCTATTGTAACAAAAAATCGTTACGCTTGTATCTAACTTGATATACAGGCGATTGATATGAGCACAAATAAATTACCCAGCATTGCCATCATAGGCGCTGGCTGGTTAGGTAAACCGCTAGCACGTGCATTACGTGCGCAAGACTACCCGTTAACAGTAAGTTGCAGTCATGCCGACAAAACAGCAAACTTAGTCGCTCAGGGTATTCCAGCGGTTAGCGCAACACTGACCAGTGAGCCACAAGGTGATTGGCAGAGTTTATTAGCCAATAAAGATATTGCCGTCTGTCTGTTACCCGCGAGCCGCGGTAATCATGCAGATAGCCCGTTGGCAGAGCAAATAACGCAATTACTGCTAATGTTAAAACAATATCACGTGGGTAAATTTATTTTTGTCAGTTCCACCAGCATCTATCAAAAAACCAATAACACGCTAACAGAAACATCGACATTAAACCCGAGCAGTACCGTGTACGCCGCAGAACAGCTGATACAACAACAGCAAGATATTGATTACACCATAATTCGTTTTGCAGGACTGATTAGCGAAGATAGAAATCCCACGCGAAGCTTATCGAAAAAAAGCGCAGACGGGCATATTTTTGATGCGGGTGCATCACCAGTCAATTTGATCCATCAGAGTGATGCGATTGGCGTTATTCAGGCCGTGATAAAACAGCAATGTTGGGGACAAATATTCAATGCCTGCTGCGATCAGCATGCTAGCAGACAAGCATTTTATCAACAAGGTGCCAAGCAACTCGGCATTACAGTACCCCGCTTTACCAGCGACAACAGCAAACCAGATTGCATCATTGCCAACGATAAATTGAAAGCATTATTAAGCTACCAATTTAAGCATCAGTCCGCTACAGATTTAGTAACTTAGGCTTTGGCATTTGACTTGGCTTGAGGCTATCAAAACAGTATAGCGCCATTAAAATGGGGTGTCGTAAGCAGATACGCAGGCGACCCCAACGATAAATAGTCTTTACTTGCTTCGCGACTATCGGGGTATAACATACCGCAGTGCAGGTTGCGCAGGTTGGTTTTTCTGTACCACTCTCACAAAATGCTAATTTACGTGCCGTCATTTGTTGTAGACGATCGCATTCTCGACACACTTTACCTTGATAAACATGATGTTGTTTACAATACATAGTGATCATTGCATTTTGCAGGCGCATTTCACGTTTTAAACGTGGGTGCGCTAAAGTTTCAGTGACTGTTTTCATCGTATATCTATTCTATTAATTAGCGAGCTAGTTGCACTTTGCTGTGCCTTATCCATCGCCAAACAATAAAATTAATCTTGTATAAATTCAGAAGATCGCAATTAGAACAGCAAAAATATCGAACTGCAAGACAAAACGTTTGATGCGTTTAGTTTGCATTCGTTTTTGTCTTGCTCGATTTAGGCGGTAATAATAAGGCAACAGAACGTCCTATTTATTGCCCTGCTTGGGTTAACGCTAGCGCCACTGCATCTTTCGTTAACAGTTCTGGCAGCAATTTACCTTGCGGTAATGCCGGACCAAATACCTGATTAAAAGGAATCGCGTAACGACCATAACGTTTTAAATAATCTTCAATCTGCTTATCCGGTTTAGTCCAATCGCCTTTCATCGCCACCACGTTGTCAGCGTTTAAGCGATTGATAATATCGCTACGCTGTAATACGGCGCGGTCATTAACCACGCAAGTAATACACCAATCAGCAGTAATATCGATAAACACCGTTTTCCCCTCATCAATATATCCGGCTATTTTTTCCGGTTCGAATGCTTGCCATTGTATTGCTGAATTTGACTGCGTACTTGCCCCTCCACGACCAGATAGCGATGCCGGAGACCAAATAATGGTATTCGCTAACAATAAATACACCGCAAAGGTACTCACCAAAGCTCGTGGTCCCGGTTTCATAATTAACAATATAACCATGGCACAAATGATAAGACTAAAACCAGTCCACAACATCAGGCTTAAATGCGCTTGTAATAGCCAAATTAACCACACTAAGGTCGCACATATTAATACCGCTAAAAATTGACGGAAACGAACCATCCACATGCCCGGTTTAGGCATAACTGTCACGCAATTTGGCCAGGTCGAAATTAATAAATACGGCAGTGATAAACCTAATGCTAAGCCACTAAATATCACCATAATTTGCCAACTTGAACCGGCTAATGCAAACGCAATTGCAGTACCTAAGAAAGGCGCAGAACACGGTGTTGCTAATAACACCGCAAAAATACCTTGATAGAAATGGCCTTTGTTTGAACCCGATAATTTATCCATCAAACTCTGTGGTAACTGCACATCAAATTTATCGAGCAGATTTAAGGCAAATAGTACCAACACTGGGATCATCACCAATAAAAACGCCGCCGATTGAAATTGCACGCCCCAACCAAAGCCAATACCAAAATATTTAAGGCCAATAAACAGTAAACCTAATAACCAAAAGGCGACAAAAATACCAGCGGCACTTAATAAAAAGTTAATCCGTCGTTGCGCACTCGATTCACTGACCGATTCAACCACCCCTAATAATTTAATCGACAATACCGGTAGTACACACGGCATTAAATTTAAAATGAAACCACCAGCAACAGCCAGCAATAGCATATAAATCCAACTTGGTAAGGTTTGCTCAATAACCGTCGGGGTAATTTTATCAGTAAAGCTAATCCCCCCTTGTTCAGAGGTAAGCGTTACTTTTAGCGCTTGCTCAGGATCGAGTCGTGCCGGGGTGCCCGCCATATCCTCAACAGCCATAGTTAAGCGCGTCACCCCACCTTGTTGACTGATTTGCGGTCGACTAAACAAGGTAAAGTCCACGCCTTCCACAAAGCCATCAATAACAGGGTGCGTTAATCCTGCCACTTCAATGATCAATTGTGATGATGCGCTATCCCAGCCCAGTTGCTGTAATGATGCAGAAGTCGCACTGATATCGACGGGGACATTGGCGACATAAGCTTGTAACTGCGCGCTTGATGCTTTATCGATACTGCTGTCAGTCGCCGGTAAGTTCAACACAAGATTAACCTGCGCACGTATACAGACTTCACGGCATACCAACATGGTGGTTTTGGCTGTTAATGATAACGCTTTACTTGGGTCAAGCACGCTCACTTGCAAAGGATAAATAACTTCGTGTTTATAACCATAGGTCTCAACGTCATATACCATCATCCGCGTTGGAATAGGCCATAACCATTCAACATTGGCTAAATTCTCGGAACCTTGCCAATCAATGCTTGGCGGCGCCCCCGCTAATCCAGCAGAACTCCAATAAGTTTTCCAATCATCCTCTAAGGTGATTTTTAAGCCCATTGATAATACCGTTGCGCCATTAACGCCGTTCGCCGTTGATAAAATCTGCGCCGTAGCAACTTTTGCCGCAGGATCAAAGGCACTCGCACTTTGCTGTGCATAAGCGTAAGAAGACAGTAATAAGCAGAGTAAAAGATAAAATCGCATGCTAGTAAGTTCCCAATTTGTATACTGTCTCTATCTTAAGCCAAGCCCTTAAGATATGAAATTAAAAATCTATGTATAACCAAACCATTGCATTCATTATCTAACCCAGTAACAATTAGATATGCTTCTTATCGAAAGCTACGCGAGCACGTATATTAAGGCGGAAGTAAATTTACCCCCTTAATAAATTAACCACATCACTTTACAACAGGCAACTACAATGGATTACGCATTTGTTAAACACATGCACATGGGCATGGCTTACCTTAGTATCACCTTCTTTATTTTTCGTTCAATTTTGTCGGTCACAGAATCAGCATTATTACAAAATAAGGTAATCAAAATATTACCGCACATCATTGATACCCTGCTTATACTGCTAGCTGGTCACTTAATGGTGACGATCCAACAATACCCGTTTGTGGATGCTTGGTTAACCGCAAAATTAATCGCGCTTATCGCCTATATTATTGTTGGTACTATCGCCATTAAACGCGGCAAAACCGCCGTGATCCGTTTATGGGCAAGTGTTATCGCTATTGCGATTTTCGCCTACATCCTTGGCGTAGCTAAAAGCCATGATGTGATGTCATGGTTAGCAATCGCTTAAGGGTTCCCTATGACAGCATCGGTACTACTACAGCAATACAGTTCGTTATTTCAAAGCGCCGGTAAACCCGTGTTAGATTTAGCCTGTGGCGCTGGTCGCAATGGTTTATATTTACAACAGCAGCAGATACCAACGGTTTTCGCCGATAACAACCAAGCGGCATTAACCAGTATAGCGGCCACCCCTGGCATTAGTGCCGAGCAATGCTGGCAAGTTAATTTTGAAGAGGGTCAACAGCAATTACAACCTAACAGCTATCAAGGCGTTGTGGTATTTCGCTATTTACATCGCCCACTCATTGACGATATCAAGCAAGCTGTATGCTCTGGCGGTATTGTCATTTATGAAACGTTTACTGTTGAAAATAGGCAGTTTGGTCGACCTAACCGTGATGCATTTTTATTACAGTTGGGGGAATTAAAACAGATGTTCAGTGATTGGGAATGTTTGCATTACTTTGAAGGGATTGAACGAGACCCAGATCGGGCAATTGCGCAGATAGTCTGTAAAAAACCGTAAAAAAAGCGCCATGTTGAATCATCAACATGGCGCTTTTTTATCACAATACGTTATTAAGCACGCATAAAGTCAATGTGCTGGATTCTTGGCTTGAACGCGTGGCGTTGCATAGCTTGAACAGTTACAGCCATTTCTTTACCGTCAACAACAAGAGTGATAACTGAAGAGAAAAACTCAGCGTTACCAGCTTGTGCGTTGTTGATTGCGTTTTGCTCTAGTTCGATAGAGATTGCTTCTTCGCCTTTACCGTAGATTACAGCAGGGAATTTGTTAGCGTGACGTAGGCGGCGGCTCGCACCTTTCCCAAGGTCAGAACGTACTTGTGCTTCAAAAGTGAAAGACATAATCTTTTCCTAATAATAAGTATAAATAATTGGATCTGGACTAAAATCCAGACCAGTAAGCGTCTTTTAACTGCTGCCTGCGACCGGGCAACAACAGTATAATTAACGGGGCAGGATAATACCATGCCAGCGATATCACAACAAGTAAATCCGCATAACTAAAATAATCCAGATACCTGCAAATAAAATAAATTCACAGCAAGCTAAAATGATCTTTATTTCGCGTGAATACATAACCCCGCAAAAATAACTATCTAGATATAGCGTCACAATCGAAACGACAATCAAACCACAAAATAAGATAAAGAATAATACGCTTCAATAAGTATTAACTATATGGGTAATCCTCTGTTTACAAAGTACTATATATCGACATAAAAACACTTTATTATTGGAGCAATAACACCAAAAAAAACGTTAACTAGGCATAATGATTCAACGACATAAAAAAAAACGCTGGAGATCACTAAACAGCAATTTTCAATACGTTAGTACTACTTTAGGTAAAGTCTATACTGTTATACTTGAAACATTAACTACCCTAATATCAACGTAATCTTTAGGATATTGCATGCTGGACTCAGAATTAATTAGGCTAAGTACAGACAATAATCAAGCCGAAGTCCGCCTGATCCCAAATAAACACGCGCCACTCACCGTCGCGAATTTACTTGGGTTACTCAATGCTGAGCCATTTAATCAATTATCCCCGATTCTTGCCAATCTTGAAGAAGCGGTTACCCAAATAAATAAGCTCACCGGTAAACGTGCTGGCGCTGAAGAATTTATTTTTATCCTCGCCGAGCGCAATAACTGCAAAATAGAAGCATCGCTCAGTAAAGACAACATGCAAGCAGAAATCAATTTAACTGCTGGCTGGGGTGAGCACCAAATTTCAGTTGATGATATTTTAACTGAACTCAATAACAGCAAAATTCACCTTGGTATTGATAAGCAAAAAATAACAGCACAACTGACTCAACTCTCAGCCTTATCTCCTGGCGAAAAGATCAATATAATCGCCGCTGAAGGCCAGTTACCTATCCATGGTAAAAACGCCGAGCTAAAACGCCAAGTATCATTAGCCCGAGAACGTTTATTACAGCCACAGCTTAAAGCTGACGGTAATGTTGATATGCGTAATCTTGGTGAAATAAAGATGGTAAAGGCGAACGATTTACTCATCGAAAAAATACCCGCAGATGAGGGGACAAAAGGATTCGATTTACTGGGTAAGGAACTGTTACCGAAGTCAGGTAAAGATACCAAGCTACAAGCTGGTCCTGGTACCTGTATTGATCCCAACAACCCATTAAGACTACTTGCAACCATGACAGGTCAAGTCGTTGAGGTGAGAGGCGTATTACAGGTAGATGATATACTGACCATTAAAAATGTCGATGTCAGTACTGGCCACATTGAATTTAAAGGCAGTATCCTGATCACCGGAGATGTTGACGCCGAGATGATCGTAAAAAGCAGTGGTGATATTACCGTGATGGGATTCGTTGATTCCGCAACTTTAATAGCCGAAGGCGATGTTATAGTCAACAAAGGTATTTTAGGGCGGCAGTTAACCAGCAAAGATAATCACCAAGAACTGGCGACTAAGATAACCGCGAAAGGGCAAATACGCGCGCAATTTGTGCAGTATTCTGAGTTAACAGCCGTTGGTGACATAACGATTACCAAGCAGTTATTACACTGTGTTACCAATACCCAAGGAAAGCTGACGGTCAGTGATGGTTTTAACCGCCATGGTGATATCGTTGGTGGTAGTGTTAACGCCAATAATGGCATTAACGTGGTCAGTATTGGCGCGACATCAGGCACTAAAACTGAAATTTTTTGTGCGATGCAAGAAGGCCTGATACGCGAGCAAGTTCAAGACCGCAGTCTAGAATTAAAAGCATTAGTTGAAGAAGATGACTCACTGTGGATTAAAATCAATAATCTTCCACCGAAAGAAAAATGGAAACATGATCACGGTGTAGTAACAGAAATAAAAGAAATGCTGTATTCGAAAAATAGATTCAACCAACAACGCGTGGATGATGAAATAGAATTACAACAACTGCAGCTAGAACTAGAGCAATATTACCAAGTACACCTTATTGACGTTGGTAAGTGCATTTTTGATAATGTGATATTAAATATTGGTTCGGCATCAACAATCACCCAGCGTGAATATGGTCCTTGTCGAGTGGTCCATAAAGACAAAAAAATTGATTTTGACTATGCTAAACACGGTTGAGTCCCAATAAATAGCTTGAATCATTATTCAAACCCAAAAAAGCCTAAGTCACATTAATGACTTAGGCTTTTTTACACGTACAGTTAACGCTTACAGACTCGCTAATGCTTGGGTAAAGTCCGCTAGTAAATCATCGGTATCTTCAATACCAATTGAACAACGGATCATGCTCTCGCTAATACCCGACTCTTGACGTGCCGCTAGGCCAATTTCATGGAAAATAGTAGGCGCAACAGGCAATGCTAAACTACGGTTATCGCCTAAATGCGTCGCACCGATAACCAGTTTTAGTTCATTCAAAAATTGGCAGCAATCGAAACCTTCTTTCAAGTCCAAACTGAGCATTGACCCTGATGCGCCAAATAGCGATTTAGCACGGATATATTGTGGATGCGATTCGAGTCCAGGATAATAAACGCGGTCAACTTTCGGGTGATTCTCTAACATTAATGCGAGTGCTAATGCCGAACCTGACGATTGTTTAACACGCAGTGCCATCGTCTCTGAACCTAGCGCTAATTGGCCAGCCGCTTCAGAACTCAGGCAAGCGCCCATGTCGCGTAACCCTTTCTTCTTCATTTGCACATAACCCCACATTGCAGGATCACCTTTACGGTACGCTTCAAAGATATTTGGATACTGTGACCAATCAAATAAACCGGTGTCAGTGACAGAACCGCCAATCACATTACCGTGGCCACCAAAGTACTTGGATAACGAGGTAACGATAAGATGGCATTTCACCGCTTTAGGCTGGAATAGATAGGCTGATGTTAGAGTATTATCGACAACATAAAGCAATCCTTTCGCGTCGCATAACTCGCCGATTTCAGCTAAATCACAGACTTGTGTTGCTGGATTGGCAATTGTTTCTACAAACACCATTTTAGTGTTCGCTTGGCAAGCGGCAGCAACATTAGCAACATCGGTAGCATCAACGAGCGTCACTTCAATACCAAAACTTTTTAAAGTGCCAAACACACTTGAGGTATTACCGAATAAGAAACGGCTGGCAACAATATGATCGCCACCTTTTAGTAAAGTCAAAAATATTGCGACAATCGCCGCCATACCAGAGCTAAAACAAAGTGATGCTTTTCCCTGCTCCATTTCGCAGATCATATTTTGTAACATATCAATCGTTGGCGTAGCTTGACGAGCATAGGCTTGGCCAGCTTGGCGACCTTGGAAGATATCGATAAGATCTTGAATATCATCATAACCGTAAGTGGCAGAGTTATAAATTGGTGCGTGAATAGCCCCAAACTCTAAATTTTGATTGTGATCATGATGAACTAAGTGAGTAGTGAATCCCTGCTCTTTCATTGTTATTCCTTCATACAACAAATTGACGTTAACCTCATTATTGATCAGGATGAGGTTAACTTATAGCATTTATGTCATTTTCTCACTACTGGTACATTTACGGATGAACATCACGGCTAATTGGATTTTGTAACGAGATCAATGTTTCAGTCGATTGTACTTCTTCAATCTGTTGAATTTTATCAATCAATACTTTTTGTAATTCATCGATAGAGCGCGTCATCAATTTCACAAAAATATTGTAATTACCCGTGGTGTAATACGCTTCAACGACTTCATCTAGCGCTTTTAATTGCACTAACGCAGAAGGGTAATCTTTTGCGCTCTTTAGATTAATACCAATAAAACAACATACGTCATAACCGAGTTTCTTCGGACACACTTCAACTTTAGTACCAAGGATAACACCTGTTGATTTCATTTTTTCGACACGAACGTGAATAGTACCCGCACTGACGTTAAATTTTTTCGCCAGTTCAGCATAAGGTACACGTGCATTGACCATGAGTGCATTAAGGATTTTTTTATCTAATTCATCAAGATGAGCATTAAGCGACATTACAACGATTCCGATCATAAGTAACAATACAAGAAGTCGATTATAACGCTAAAACCATAATCATCTAGCGTATAATTTGAATAATCTTGATAAATCACCACCTTTTTGACTGCATAACTGCGATTTAGCCACGATCTCCTTAATTAATGGCTTAATTTACCAAATTCGAAATTAGTTTAATGGCAATGTTAAAAATACTATTGGCCACATAGCCTGCTTGAGTTACCATTTCGGTCTGCACACAGCGCAATTATTTATTCAGGTAACTTAATGTCTCAGCAACAATACAATCTTATCGTCGTACTCGGCGCCACCGCATCGGGAAAAACACGTTTAGGTGTCGATCTGGCCAAGCAATTAAACGGTGAAGTGATCTCGGGCGATTCTCGACAGGTCTATACAGGCCTCGATATTGGCTCAGGCAAAGATTTAGCTGAGTACGGTGATGTACCTTACCATTTGATTGATATTATCGAACCCGGTAAAGAATATAACGCCTTTCAATTTCAGCGTGACTTCTTCAAGGCATTTACAGACATTAACCAGCGTAACAAATTACCGCTACTTGTCGGCGGCACGGGTTTATACATAGATGCAGTGGTTGCTGGTTATGAATTTGTGCAAGTCGATAAAAATATTACTCAGCGTGTGCAGTTTGCTGAGATGGCTTTAGCAGATGTACAACAAATTTTGCTTGAGCTTGATAGCCAATCCTATGAAGCGACAGATATTACCGTACGTCCACGCTTGTATCGCGCCATTGAAATAGCGCAACATGCAGCATTACAAACAAGTGCCGCAGTCAAAACAGTACTACCAGAAATAAAACCTCTGTATTTCGGTATAAAATGGGAGCGCAGTGTATTACGTCAACGTATCACCTTACGCTTAAAAGAACGTTTAGAAAACGGCATGATTGAAGAAGTCGAAGGACTATTAGCGCAAGGTATTACGCATGAAAAGTTAGAGTACCTTGGCCTTGAATACCGCTTTGTAAGCCAATATATCGAAGGTAAGATAAGCTATGATGAAATGTTTGATATATTGAATATTGCCATTCATAAATATGCCAAACGCCAAGATACCTGGTTTAGAAGAATGGAGCGACAAGGTGCAAAGATTCATTGGTTGGAAGGGACTGGCGACATTAACCTACAAGCTCAAACAGTGATGAATCAATTTCAAAAAAGTTAATGATTCATCTCCAAGAATAAATCTAAGCTCTAACTTCCGAACATAAAAAAGCCACACCGAATTGGTGTGGCTTATTAACTTCAATATGTATTTCTAAGCCTTTATTATTTCGTGATTTGATGCTCCGGATTGTATTTATCCATCACCACAGCACACACGGCATCGCCGGTAATATTCAGAGCAGTACGCACCATGTCAAAAATACGGTCTAATGCGAATAACAGTGGTAAACCTTCAATTGGAATGCCTGCCGCTAATAATACCGCAACCACAAGAAATGATGGTCCCGGAACACCCGCTTGACCAATCGCACCCAATGTCGATGTAAAGATAATAGCCGCGTAAGCCGCCATACCTAATTCAACGTTAAACATTTGCGCAAAGAACACAGCAACAAGACCATAATAAATGGCGTTACCGCTCATATTAATTGTTGCGCCTAATGGTAATACAAACGAGGCTGTTGATTTAGCTACTTTTAATTCTTGTTCACACACTTCCAGTGTCACAGGCAATGTCGCCATTGATGACGCTGTAGATAATGCTAATGCTTGTGGTTTCTTCATCGCCGACATGAATTTCAGTACTGGCGTATCTGAGAAGAATTTCACTACTAATGGATAGAAGATAAAGCCGTAGATAATAGTAGCTGCGATATAAACAACGAATAATTTCAGTACCACAGCAAGCGCGCTAAAACCAAAAGTACCAACCGATTCAGCCATCAGGCCAAATACACCAATTGGGGCAATAACCATGACACAGTTAATCATCCATACAAACGCGTCAATAATGGTGTTCAAACCATCCATAATCGGCTTTGAACGTTCACGTTCAACTTTCGTTAACGCAATACCGAAGAAGATACTGAATACTAAAATTTGCAGAATATTGCCACTAGTAAGCGCACTAAATACATTCGTTGGGATCATGCCAATGATGGTATCAAATACACCTGGTAATGCGCCCTGCTCTGCAGTTACAACAGCAAGACCCGCAGTATGTTGAGAAAAATCAACACCCACACCTGGTTCAAATACATTACCCATCACTAAAGCAAGTGTCACAGCAATCGCCGATGTCAGCATAAAGAATACAAACGTGCCAACACCAATTTTACCTGCAGAAGGACTATCACCGAGGTTCGCTGCGCCAGCAATAATAGATACAGCAACCAGCGGTATCACCAACATTTTGATCAGATTAATGAACAAGGCACCTAGAGGTGCAAAAATAGCAGCGCCTTCGCCCATAAAGGCACCGACGGCCGCACCTATGATCATGGCAACTACAACTTGAAATCCAATATTTTTAACTAGACTTTTTTTATCCCTAAGCAAAACACTCTCCAAATAAGGCTTTATGCGATATATTATACGTTAACGAAAAACGCGGCGAAGATAACACAGCAAGTAAGGCATAAATGTGATCAAACACTAACTTTGTAAGTGTATATTTGCAATATCGATAACAAAGCATAGCCTTTTTAGGATAAATGATAATCTAGGCTCTAAATCTACGATTCATCAATCTTGATTAAGTAATGCCATTAAGCCACTCACCCGTTCGGTACGCAATTTAATCGCTTTTTTCATTACTGTGACGTTGGTAAATATGTCTAACTGCTCTTTGGCACGAGTAATACCGGTATAAACCAGCTCTCTTGTCAGCACTGGATTGAAACGATTAGGTAAAATCATTACCGTGTGTCTAAACTCAGAACCTTGTGATTTATGGATGGTCATTGCAAAGACGGTTTGATGTGGCGGTAATCGACTCGGTAAGAAAGATTGCACATTACCGTCCGCCATTTCAAAATAAACCCGTATACGGCGGTCTTCATCCTGCATACAAATACCAATATCACCATTGTATAAACCAAGGCCATGATCATTATTGGTGATCATAATCGGTCTACCTGCATACCATTCCGATTGATCTTTACGTATCTTGCGCGCCGCTAATAATGCTTTTTCGATACGTTGATTTAAACCTTCAACACCAAAATCGCCTTCTCTGATCGCGGTTAAAATTTGGAAATCATTAAAACTACGTAGTATCGATTTGGCGTCCTCGTCACTCGGCGATACAACTACCTTAGCCAAGTAATCTTGATAACCAGTTTTGGCCATCGTAATAAGCGCGTCATAGGTTTCTGTCGATAAAGGGTGCAGGTTAATATCATCATGTTGGTTTTCCCAGACGCTATCAAATTCGTTTAGATCACCTCGATTCACCGCCCCAGCTAGACAACCAATACCAGATTCAGCATCGAAACGATAGCTCTTACGTAATAAGCAGAGGCTGTCATATATCGCCGTCGCATCTGTGGCTTGGTACTGGTTTAGATCGTAATCAGTAATACTAGATAACCAGTTCACTTGCCCAGCAGAATAACCCTTCGTTGCATAAGCACAGATATCCGCAAGTACAGAACCCGCCTCTACCGACGCAAGCTGATCTTTATCACCCAATAATATCAATCGAGCATGGGGTGGTAATGCCGCTAACAATTTCGCCATCAAGGGTAAATCCACCATTGATGCTTCATCAACAACCAGTACATCAAGGTGTAATGGGTTACCTTTATTGTGACGGAATGCTTGTCTATTCGGGATCACACCTAATAATCGATGTATTGTCCCTGCTTGCTCGGGAATTAAATCTGCTACGCTCACCTGTAAATCTAACTTGCCCTTCGCACCCGCAATCGACTCTGTTAAACGAGCTGCCGCTTTACCTGTTGGTGCAACAAGTTTAATGGTTAACGCTTGCTGCGCTAATAAACCTTGTTCAATTAACAAAGCTAATAATTTAGTTACTGTGGTTGTTTTACCCGTACCTGGGCCACCGGATATCACCGAAAAATGCCGTGTCGCAGCGACAGCAACAGATAACTTTTGCCAGTTAAGACAATAGGCTTCTGGGATCAAGCTATCTAAGGCATGTAATTCTTGAGCATTCTTAGCCGTGAGTAATACTTGCTCAACATCATTCCAACTAATACGGCCTTTCTTTACAACGTCTAAGTACTTAGCCACAAATGACTGCGCGCTAAAGTTAACTTCTCGCTCTTTCGCTAAAATAGGGAATAGAAATCCATAATCACGTTTAAATAAGCGATTAAGGCTGGCACTTAGATCAGGTTGCTGGCTTTGCTTGGCTAAACTCTTTAACTGCTGTGCAACTTGTAACTCGTAAGCCCAGTAACGCTGTAAATATAATTTACCCGAATCAGCAACAAACTGTAGTGGCGCAGACTCACCCACAACAACTGAGTTTGCTAATAAACTTGGCCAAGACTCATTACGACTCGATATTTCCGTCAGTAATAAGTGTGAACGAGTTAAGTTTAGATCAAATAACGCATTGCTATCTATACGCTGTAAGTCAATGCACACATGACCTTTACCCAGTTGATAACTGGTTAAACAGGCTAATAAAATAACCGCGGGGTCAGATTCATAATTACTAATAAATCGAGCGAACTGATAATCAAGTTGACGGATCTGATTTTCATTGGCTAATTCTTTTAAACACTGAAGTATGCTCATTATGCAAGTTCTCCTAAAAATAATTCATCTAACTGCATAACAAAATCGAGTGATGGTTTAGTGAAAAACACACCATGCTCATTACCCGTCTCAACCCTCATTCCACGTAAGAATAAGTAATAGACACCACCAAAATGCTGTTCGTAATCATAATCTGGAATACGCGAACGTAGAAAACGATGCAATGCTAAGGTATACAACTGATACTGCAGTTCATAGCGATGCTCAATCATGACATGATCAATCGCATCGGCAGTGTACTCAGCTTGGCTATCACCTAAATGGTTAGATTTATAATCAAGGACGTAATAACGGCCTTCATAAACAAACACCAGATCGATGAAACCTTTTAACATACCACTGACTTGCTGGAAGTCTAACTCGCCCGCTTGCTGAGATAATCCGTCATGCTGCTTTATCAATACGTTCAAATCATCACAGTTAAGCGATGAGATAGGCATAAAGAATTCCATCTCCACTTTCTTTTTTGAGGGGGTTAATTGACGTAAACTAAAACCATCTTGTAATGGACAATCCAGTACCTGATTCACCAATTCAAGTAAAATCGGTAACCAAGCAATATCGTAACCTTCACGCTCTAACAATTGTAAGATCTGTTCGGTTAGCGCTTCTTCATCTACATTCGCAAAATCAATATGCTCAAACACAGTATGTAATAAAGTACCAGCGGCAGCACCACGTGGGAAACTAAAGATATCCCAACTCATTTCCTTCTCTTCATCTTTCTCGGTATTCACTTCAGCATCAAAACCCGGTAATTCCAGTGAAGCATCGTAACTAGAATTATTGTTACCAGAGTTACCGCTAGAGCGATGGCGAGACAATGCCGAATAACTCGTTACCCACCAATTCTTACTTATCGGGTTAGTCATGATTTTAGCTTGATAGATTACCACTGGCTCAGCAACAGGCTGGAAAACAGGTACTGCTGCTAACGGCGGTTCCACAATCGCCGCGTATGCTTGTTGCTCTGCAAGTTTTTCAACACAGGTTTTAAAGTCGGTATCTTTGCACTCGTCACCTTGCTGTAATAGATAACCCATCGCATTAAGGTGCATCTTATTATGAGCGTTACCCATTTTAACGGCGCCAAGTCCTAGCCACGTGGCATAAACACCACGCGTTAACGCAACATAAAGCAAACGTAAATCTTCCGCCAAGCGCTCTTCATCCGCTTGCTCTTTAGCTGCTTCAAGCTTCTCTACATCATCTAAATCAAGATGCACATAAGTATGCCCATCTTGATGATAAAGTGGTGTTGATGCTTGTCTGGTCGCACAAATGAATGGCAGGAATACTAAGTTATATTCCAGCCCTTTGGATTTGTGAATAGTAACAACCTGCACCAAATCTGCTTCACTTTCTAAACGTACTAATTGCTCTTGTGCATCACCATTAGGGTTTTCAATTTTTTCACCAAACCAACGGAATAAACTGTATTCACCATCAAGCTCTAAACTTGCTTCTTGCAATAGTTCACCTAAATGCAGAACGTCAGTTAAACGTCGGTCACCACCTTGTGCTGAAAGCATGATCGCGGCAATATTTTGTTTATTCAGTAACAATCTTAATGCCGGTAAGAAACCTTGCCACTGTAAGGTTTTTTGATACAGCTTAAATTCAGCAACTGTTTGTTCCCACACTTTTTCATCATTACTGAGCTGGTCTAACTTAATGGCAGGTTTTTCAAAAATAGATGTCGCTAATGCCGCTCGTAATAACCCCTCATCTTCAGGATTCAATATGGCGGCAAAGATATGGTACAACTCACGCGCTTCACGACTGGCGAATACACTTTCGCGATTCGACATATACACACTAGGAATAGCTAAAGCATCAAGCTGATCACGCACTAATTTAGCTTCAGCACCAGTACGCACAAGAATGGCAATATCACCTGCTTTTATCGGACGTCCCGATAGCATGGCATTACCTTGCTGGGCATCCGTCAATAAGGTCGCAATTTGGTTCGCAGTTGCTTTCGCATAAACTTGTTGGTATCGACCCTTGGTGATATTTTTTTGGTCTTCCTCTTCATGCAACCACAGTTGTAGCGCCGCTGGTTCAATACCATTTAATAATAATGGCTTGCTTTTACCTTGTGAATCAACTGGCTGGAAGCTGATACTGTCTTCATAAATAAACGGCTTATTGGCATGTTCAAATACGCGGTTAACTGCGCTAACCATCGAATTCGAAGATCGCCAGTTTTTAGCTAACGTATAATGAGCTTCAACATTTTTACGCGCTTGCATGTAAGTAAAAATGTCCGCTCCACGGAAACTATAAATTGCTTGTTTAGGATCGCCAATCATGAACAAACCAGCACCATCTTGCTTGCCATAAATGGTATTAAAAATATCGTATTGTTGTTGATCGGTATCTTGGAATTCATCAATCATCGCGATTGGATATTGGCTACGGATACATTCCGCGAGGCTAACAGCTTGGTCACCAGTGAGAGCATCAGATAACCCTGACAGTAAATCATCAAACGACAACAGCTGTGATTGATTTTTAGTTTTCATCACACGCGCACGCACGTATTCAACGGCTTTAACAATGAAGCAATCTTTAAGCGATAATGGTTTTTCTAATAGCCGTTCAATATCATCAAATACTTGATGCTCTGGTGATACTTTACCCTTTTTGGTTTTAGTCGTTAAAGCATATTGGGAAAACTTAACCAGACAATCAGGCAGATCGTTTTGTGTGGTTTCTGATTGCGACCACGTCAGCATTTCATGTAACCATTTCGATACGCTCGCAGGACGGTAACTATTACCGTTTAAATTTCCCGCTTGAATCAACTCACAAAGATCGCCTACGTTTTTAAACCACGAATCTTTGACCTGCTGTATCGATGACATGAGCTTGTCGTAATCTTCTGTAATATCATCACTACTAGTTTTAGCAATAAACTCAATATCAGTATTTGATAGGTATCCAGATATGTCTCGTAATAGCGCTTGAGGCGATGACCAAAAGCTATGTACCATATCCACCATGCCATCACTATAGCGATAGAAATGACTACGCCAGAAATCTGCAACGGCATTAAATTTTAGCTGTGATTCATCGGTAATAAATTCACTTTCAAATAATGCCCCCGATTCAAATGCATTTTGCTTTAGCATGCGCTGACAAAAACCATGAATGGTATAAATAGCCGCTTCATCCATTTGTCTTTCTGCAGCTAATAGTAATTTTGCACAACGCCCGTAATCTTGTTCTTTAATATCTGCCAGCAGCAAGCTGATCACAGGGTCATTACTGCGACGAATACTAAATGCGATCCGCGCTTGATGAATACGCGCACGAATACGATCGCGTAATTCTGCAGTAGCCGCTTCGGTAAAGGTTACAACTAATATTTGCTCAACCGTGAGAAGTTGGTTTTCACCATCTTTGTGATAAGCATTTTCGCCGCCATGCCCTAAAAGTAAACGCAGATATAAACTGGCAATGGTGAATGTTTTACCCGTACCAGCAGATGCTTCAATAAGGCGTTCTCCATATAAGGGAAACGTCATTGCATTTAGAATATTTACATCAGCCATTATTCAACATCCTCTAGGTAATCAAATATCGGAAATAGTGTGGTTTCAGAGGATGCTTTCATTAAGCCATAAACGTCATCATTTAAACGTGGAAAACTGCGCTGTAAGTAATCATCCGCATTTTCACCCATACGGTTATAACCACCTTCAAAATTTAACAATGCTTCAGCACGTAATTTATATTCATCAGGTTCAGAACTTGAACACATTGCCTTTGCCCAGCCCCAGCCAGTTTTTGGAAATAGCGCAAAAGGCTGGCAACAACCATCGCTATATACTTCGAGTAATTGAAATAATAATTCCCGAGCACGAGATGCTTCAATTACTTTCAGGCTTTGTACGATAGGTTTACCCGCAGTTAAGTGAACCAAAGTAGTCGGCATCGGATTTTTAACACTAATACAAAAGCACAAGTGCTCCAACCAAACTTGTAAGTAGTCTTTACCATTGAATCCGCTCGGCTTATGTCGCACCAAACCACCGTTATACACTTGTTTTAACCAACCAACTAAGCGCCCAGATATCAACGGGATATCAACTTCGATATCATCATTATTATTAGTTAAAAGAGGTGTTAACACCTGGGCAAGTTGGCTTACCGTAGCCACTTCTTTATTTAATGATATTTGTCCAAATCGGCCTAGAGGCAGACTACCAGAGGCAACTAATCGAGCTGTCACTTGCGCAACATCACCACCCGCTAATTCTGTTTCTAGCAATTGCGCTTTAAGGTGATATTTTTCTAAATTATCCACATCAAAAGGTTCGTCATCCAGTACATCAAGACTTGCTTGGTTAAAGTAAACTTTCAAACGGCGGTTAAAGAAATACTTAGTTGGATGACGGTAAAAACGCAGTAACTCCGCAAGCTCAATTTCTTGAGTATCATCATTAACAGATAATGCCGGCAAAGGTTCGCTTAAGAATTCTCTTAATTCAACATTCGGCGCTAATGCAGGTAACCACTCTTTAGCGAAAGACATTGGCGACTCTGGATTAAAATAACGCGCATCAAAAGGTTGCAGCGCATGATAAATAATTAAATTAGCCAATAAGCGCTCTGCAGATTCATCTGGTGAAAGATGTTCATCACCCGCAATACAAAAACTTTGCTGGCAATACTGTAATAATTCAGTAATCAATACCGATGGTAAACGTTCACTCTTATCGCGAATACTGTTACCAATGTAACTAATGTATAATTTACTTTGTGCTGAAATCAACGCTTCTAAAAATAGATAACGGTCATCATCACGGCGACTTCGATCACCTTGTTTGTGATCATTAGCCATTAAATCAAAGCCCATCGGTGGAATAGAACGCGGATAAACACCATCATTCATACCAAGTAAGCAAATGACTTTAAACGGTATTGAACGCATTGGCATAAGCGTACAAAAGTTAACTTGCCCAGCGAGGAATTTTTGGCTCGAACCAACTTGGGAAAGCGCATTATTTAAATAATCACGTAATACTAACGGTGTAATAGCTTTATCGTAACTAGCACTTTTTAATTGTTCATCTAAATGCGAAAAAGCGTCTCGGATCATTTTTATTGACTGTTCATCATCCACATCGATTTTGTAGAAACTATCAATGAGAGTATTACCTAATTTTATCCAGTCCGAGATTGATTTCGGATCTTGCAATAATATTAGGCTATCTAGTAGTGACTCAATAAATTGGGCTAATTTCCCCAGTAGTTCGGCTTCGATACCTTGAACTTCTTGATAGGGTAATATGCCCTGATAAATATCATCGCCGCCATAAGCGTAACCCAACAGCATCCGATGTAAGCCAAATAACCAAGTATTTTGTTTCATCCCAGGTAAATCAAAACGCGTTGCATCATCCTCATCTAATCCCCAACGAATACCAGACTCGTCGATCCACTGACGTAAACGGTTAAACTCATCAGGCGTAATAGCAAAACGTGCAAGTACTGCTGGTACTTCAAGTAGAGACAACAGTTCAGATACATTACAACGTAATAAAGGCAGAGCCAATAATTGTAAAAAACTCAGTAAGATCGGATTATCATACTGGGCACCACTATCTGAAATAGAAAAAGGGATATAGCGTTCATCATAACGGTCAATCGCACCAAACACCGCTTGAATATAAGGGCTATAGCCATTCACATCTGGCATCATGATAACCACATCACGTGGGTTTAAATCTGGATTTTCCGCAAACATAGTGAGCAGATTATTATGTAGTACTTCGACTTCTCGCATCGGGCTGTGGCAACTATGAAACTCAAGCGAAGTATCGGAAATATCAACAGGCAGTTTATAGCTACTGTCACGATCGTGCGTATTATTTAGCGATATATTAAATTCAGCCATGCTACGATCGGACAAATCTAAAATATCACGATGGATACTAGCCAGTAAGCCTTCACTTGTCGGCTCAACAAATACGTCTAACTCCTGACAGCCAAATCCAGTTAATAGCGCCAAGTTATCACGACCTAGTTTACCCATAGAAGCTAATAATGGATTACCAACTTTAAAGGCGTCATCTTCATCAAATAAAGCCCGAACTGTATCTTCATCACTAGCGCTAACTTTATTACTCATGCCCAACTTTTCATTATTGTGATTAAGCATAGTGCGTTGTTTTAACAGCCACTTAGGGTCGATAAGGTCACCCCAATATAATCGACACGGATTTGATAACATGAAGTGAACATCAGTGTGTTTGCCAAGCGTTTGCAGAGCATCTAAATAGCGCGGAGGCAGTGCTGAAACACCGAATACAAATATCCGGGCAGGTAAAAGCTTAGCATCAAAACTCGGGTGATTAAGAGACGCAATAAATTGATCGTATAAGTTTGCACGATGGTAATGAGATTGACCAAGTTCTTCTGTCTTTGTGACTAACGCGCGCCATAATAGCGGTTGCCAAGGGTGTGTATCCGCATGAACATTTTCACCTGACTCCCAAGCCGCAACCCATTCTGGTCGATACACTAAATATTGATCAAAGGTATCCGATATTTTTTGACATAGCTGAAATAAGCGATAATCATCTTTGTCATCCGCTAAGTAATGCTTTAATGATTCAAATTCAATATGTTCTAATAAATCAGGCAGTATCAGCATTAACTTCCACGACATCGCTTCTTTATTAAAAGCACTTTTGTCTGGGATATTAGGTAATACTTTCTGGAACATTTTCCAAATAAAAGAGGCCGGTAATGGAAAGGTGATATTAGCCGATATACCCATCGACTTAGCTAACTCCATTTTCACCCATTGTGCCATACCAGGGCTTTGCACCAAAACTTGTTCTTCGACAAAAGGGTCGGCAAGTGGGTCTTTAGCAATAAAGTGAGCCATAAGCTCTTTTAAAATATCTAACTGATTCGAATGATAAAGATTAAACACGGTAACTCCAGACTGATAACCTACTGGAATTGTGGAGCATAGCTACTAACTATGCAATATAGAAAAAACAACATGTTTGTTTTTGCGACAGAAATAGATAAACATCCGTAAATAGAAGAATCTTAGATGATTAGGATGGGCAGCTCTTATTATGTTAGATATTACACAGATAGCCAGCCCTTAAATTTCACACAAAAAAGCCGATATCATCTCTGATATCGGCTCTCTCT